>CAZRIQ010000250.1:0-4472 GCA_964600175.1 uncultured Melioribacter sp.
GTAACTCAGCCAATGAGATTGTTGTAATATTTGAGAATCCGAATAAAATTAAATTAAACTTGATTATCCGGGCATATAATGACGGTGTGACATTTCGATACGAGTTTCCTCAAAAGAGCGGATCTTTTGTAATAAAAGATGAATTGACTTCATACACTATTCCTGAAGATGCAAAACGATGGATGGAAAAGTGGGAGCTTGCTAACGAAGGATTATATACGTATATAAAAGATGAAAATGTGCAGCAAACCTGGTGCTATCCTGCGCTTTTTAATTCACCCGATTCTACTTGCTGGTACCTAATTCACGAAGCAGATGTGAACCGTAATTATTGCGGTTCAAAACTTAGTAATATTGAAGATAAATCCAGGTATAAAATCACTTTTCCGGACCCCAATGACGGTGACGGAGAATCTCAACCGACTATTACTCTTCCATGGAAATCACCCTGGAGAGTAATAATAATAGGCAGTCTTGCAGATATTGTTGAATCAACACTTATTAACGATGTCTGCCCTCCTTCTGTTATATCTAAAACAGACTGGATTAAACCCGGTATAGCATCATGGAATTACTGGTCACATAATCATGGAACAAAAGATTATAAAGTGGTTTGCGAATTTGCAGATTTGGCAGCTGCTATGGATTGGCCATATACACTTCTCGACTGGGAATGGGACCAGATGAGTAACGGCGGGAATCTGGAAGATGCCCTTAAGTATATTCTTTCGAAAGGTGTTAAACCTTTAATGTGGTATAATTCAGGCGCCTTTAAATGGGTTCGAACAACTCCACGAGATCGTATGCTTACACATGTAAGCCGTATTCAGGAATTTTCTAAACTAAAAAAACTTGGGGTTGTTGGTGTAAAAATCGACTTCTTTTTGAGTGAAAAACAAAATATGATTAAATATTATCTTGATATTTTAGATGATGCTGCCCAGTATGAGATGATGGTTTATTTTCACGGTTGCCTTGTTCCACGAGGTTGGTCGCGTACATATCCTAACCTGATAACATACGAAGGAGTAAGAGGTGCTGAGTGGTACAACAATGGTCCCGAATTTACAACCACCGCACCCGAGCATAATACAACAATCCCTTTTACGCGGAATGTGGTTGGTTCTATGGATTATACACCTGTGACTTTTACTAACTCACAATTTCCTCACATTACATCTTATGGACATGAACTTGCATTAAGTGTAGTGTTTGAATCTGGAATACAACACATGGCAGATCGCCCATCAGGGTATTATGAACTGCCTGATGCAGCCAGAACCTTTTTAAAGGAAGTTCCCAATGCTTGGGATAATACAAAATTGATCGATGGCTATCCCGGACGGGACATTATAATTGCGCGTCAAAAAAAGAATATGTGGTATATCGGAGGTTTGAATTCTGAAAAGATCGAGAAGAACAAAACTCTTAAATTCGATTTTTTAACTGAGGGAGTAAAATATAAATTAACATTAATAGCGGACGGTAAACATGATAAGGATTTTTCTACAAGCTATTTAGTTGTTGATAAATCAAGTTCGGTCGATGTTAAAATGCTGCGTCGGGGAGGTTTTGCAGCGTGTTTGAAACCAATTGATTGATCTTTAATTATAAACTTTAATGAGAAATTAATGAAATTCAAATACTTACTTATTGTTTTCCTGTTCCCTTTTTTATGTGAGGGACAGGTTGAAAAGAATTATGAACAATTAGCGAACGGAGTGAACGTTATTTTAACGGACGGCACACTTAACATTTCCCCCATTGCGGAAAATGCCGTTAGGATTAAATTTTATAAGACTGTTGCGGTTAAAGTGCCTGAGCTTATTTTTACATCAACTGAAAAAACTGCAAAATTGAAGGTAACCGAATCATCTTCAAAGCTAGAATTAAAAGGGGCAAAAATTATTGTTAATGTTGATAAGCAAACGGGGAAATTATCTTTTGCAGATAATTCCGGGAAAATATTCTTAAGCGAAAAAGCAGGCAGCCGGGAATTAATTCCCAATTCTGTTATGGGAGAACCTTGCTTTGTAGCAGAACAAAGTTTTGAATCGCCAACCGATGAGTATATTTTTGGATTGGGTCAGTTTCAGGATGGGCATTACAATTTAAAAAATATAACCCGCCGTTTAACACAAGTTAACTCGCAAATCTCACTGCCGTTTATTTATTCAAGCAAAGGATACGGTTTGCTTTGGCATCAATACGGGCTTACCGATTTTAATCCGGCAGACAATTTCATTACACTTGATAAGCATGAGAAATCAACTACAGGAAACAACCAGGAGGCTGAAGTTACAACTACATCCGGAACACAAAGAGTATTGCAGCATCAATCGCTTTACACTGGAAAATTTAGTGTCCCTGAAGATGGAGTTTATTCCATTTTTCTTGATTTGGGCGATATGGATAATCGGCAATATGTTGTCATCGACGGAAAACCATGTATTGATATAAGTAATTTTTGGCTTCCGCCCACTGCAGATGTGCTTGTAGAATTACAAGCGGGAGAACACCAGGTACAGTTGGTTTGCAAATCAAGCAACACACCTAAATTGTCGTGGAAACTTACCGGTGGCGAAACTACTTTTCGTTCACCCAATGCCATGCTGCTTGATTATGTTGTGTTTTATGGTCCCTCGGCTGACAGTGTAATTGCAGCATACCGGAATCTTTCCGGCAATGTTCCTATGCTGCCTCGCTGGGCATATGGTTTCTGGCAATGCCGTGAACGTTATACATCTGGTACACATTTGGTAGAAACAGTAAAAGAATTTCGGAAAAGAAATATCCCTATGGATGTTATTGTGCAGGACTGGCAGTACTGGGGAAATAACGGCTGGGGTGTACCAAAGTTTGATGATGCCAATTATTCTAACCCGGCAGGTTTTATCAAAGAAATTCACGACTTGAACGCACATTTTAATATTTCAATTTGGTCAAACCCGGACAAGAATTCCGCAATTGGAAAAGAGTACGTTTCAAAAAATCTTTATATACCGGATAGTAAATGGCTGGATTATTTTAATCCGCTTACAAGGGAATCCTACTGGAATACATTAAATAATAATTTATTTTCTTATGGCGTAGATTCCTGGTGGATGGATGCCACTGAACCGGAGAATGATGCTTTGCATGGTCAAAAAACATATCTGGGACCCGGAGATTTTTACCGTCTTACCTATCCGTTGTTTGTAAGCCGGGCAGTTTATGAAGGTCAGCGCGAAACAACATCCGAGAAAAGAGTTTGCATACTAACGCGGTCAGCTTTTCTCGGACAGCAAAGATATGGCACAATAAACTGGTCGGGCGATATTGGCGGAACTTGGGAAAGTTATAAAAGGCAAATTGTAGCCGGACTTAATTATACAATTACGGGGATGCCATATTGGACAACTGACATCGGCGGATTTTTCAGACCTGGGAAATCACAATACACCGATGAAAATTATCAAGAATTGCTAACACGTTGGTTTCAATGGGGCGCTTTCAATCCTATTTTTAGGATTCATGGGTATCAATCCGAAACCGAACCATGGCATTATAGTCAACAGGTCCAAGACAATATGAAAGAGATATTGGATTTGCGATATCGTTTACTTCCATATATTTATTCCGAAGCTTGGCAGGTTACGAAAAACGGATCAACCATTATGCGTCCATTGGTTATGGATTTTAACGGAGACGCATCGGCTTTAAATCAAATTTTTGAATACATGTTTGGAAAAGCTATGCTGGTAGCTACCGTAACCGAACCTAAAGTAAATGATTGGGAAGTGTATTTACCGAAATCGGTTGAATGGTACGACTTCTGGACAGGTGAAAGTATTGAAGGTGGTAAGACAATAAAAACGGAAGCGCTAATTAATAAAATACCTCTTTTTGTGAAAGCGGGATCAATCATTCCGATGGGACCTGTAATTCAATATGCAACAAAAAAAAATGATCCTATAGAAATTAGAATTTACCCCGGCGCCAACGGCGAGTTCACTTTGTACGAAGATGAAAACGACAATTATGATTATGAGAAAGGAATTTATTCTACTATAACTTTTAATTGGGATGATGCGAATAAAGTTTTGACTATTAATGACCGAAAAGGTTCTTTTCCGGGAATGCTTAAAAAACACACATTCAATATTATACTGGTAAGTGAAAAACAAGGTGTAGGTATCGGAATGTCTTCGATTAAAAACAAAGTGTTAGAGTATTTTGGAAAAGGTACTACAATAGAATTTTAATAAATATACAATTTTACATTCTATCATAGGAGGAATATTGAAACGGATATTTTATTTAATGACAGTTTTATTTTTGTTCAGCATATACTCCCAAGCTCAGAACATTGAAAAACAAGCTCCGCTTGGTTTTGACAGTTTGCGTACCGATATAGCACACGGAAAAATTGATTCGATTTATTATGAATCGAAAACAGTTGGTACGAAACGCAAAGCTATGATTTATACACC
>CAZRIQ010000251.1:0-4467 GCA_964600175.1 uncultured Melioribacter sp.
CATTGTATCCCTTTGTTTACGTGTACACTATGATTAAAGTATGCGTACTCCGGAACCTTATGTACTCTCTTCCAAGGAATCGGCTTACCCTCGTTGTAATATTGTGTCAACTTTATAATTTCGGGTTTAGTTTTTCTTGCGACGGAATGACAATTCATGCAAATGTTTACCGACGGAATTAAAGCTGCTCTACCCTTAGTTACACCGGTGTGACAATACTGACAATCAATCGCCATTGTACTAGCATGAAGTTTATGCGAAAATTTGATCGGTTGTTCGGGACTATACCCTATTCCATCTCTCTCGGCTCGTGATAAATAAAAAGTTAACATAAAAGAGACAATGATTACAAATAAAGTTAAAGGTAGGCGAATTTTAAGAGCATAATCCAGAACTGTATTCTTCATTATTATCTTTTATTTATCTTTTTTGAATAATAGAAATTGCAATAAGGGTACTTTTTGTCTCTCGGCAATTACCGGTTTGCCGGTACCGTAATTCTATTAAATTAAGATATGATATATAATTTTAACAATCAGTAGGCGAAAAATAAAAAAAGAATCATTATTTGCAAAACATTAAAAAAATTAAGAAGAGAATTATAACAAAACGATTTACTCCTCTAAAATAAAATTATAGGAATCAGTTCTTCCTTTTTACTATAAATTCAACAAGATCGGTCAAGGATTTTTTATATACGCTCTCTTTGAATGAAGCGAGATTTGAAACAGCATTTGCAGCATATTGATTAGCTACTTCTTCCGAATATTCAATACCGCCTTTATTTTTCACAAAAGATATTATATTACTGACATCTGAAGAAGACTTACCGTTTTTGATTTTCTTGATTACATCCCGGGCTTCTTTATCTGATGAGTTTTTTAAAGCATGAATTAAAGGGAGAGTTATCTTCTTTTCTTTTATATCACCGCCAAGGGGTTTACCGATAATTTTGGTTTTACCAATATAGTCGAGTATATCGTCTCGAATTTGAAAAGCCATTCCAAGGTTTTCTCCGAAGCTGCGCATCGCTTTAATTTCTTCTTCATTAGTTGTAGAAGCACGTGCACCTATCTCACAACAAGTAGATAACAACGACGCCGTTTTATCTGAAATAATTTTAAAGTATGTTTCCTCATCGTTGTCAAGCTTTCTTGTTTTTTTTATTTGAAGCAATTCACCTTCGGACATTCTTTTAACTGTGCTGGTAATTACTTTTAGGAAATCGAAGTCCTGCCCTTCTACAGCAAGCATTAATCCTCTTGCCAGAAGATAATCACCGATTAACACAGCAATTTTATTTTTCCATACAGCATTGATTGACGGGAATCCCCTTCTTGTTTCGGCACTGTCTACAACATCGTCGTGAACCAAAGTTGCTGTATGAAGTAATTCAACAAGAATTGCTCCCCTATAACTTCTCTCACTTACATCACCAGCTAATTTGCTGGAAAGTAATACAAGAAGCGGACGAATCTTCTTCCCTTTCTGTTTGAGAATATATCGCATGACAAGGTCGACAATACCGACTTTGGATTTAAGCGATTGTTTAAATATTTCATTGAATCGTTTAAGATTCTCATCAATGGGGCGGCTAATGTGGGAAAGTGATATTTCAGTCACTCTTCTTTTGGGAAATTTTTGCAACGAATATACTTATTTCATACAATAAAACCAATGGAACTGCAAGTATCACCTGGGATACCGGGTCGGTACCGGGAGTCAGAACGGCAGCAAGAATCATTATAGTTACAATTGCATGTTTTCGGTATTTGCGCATAAGATTTGGAGAAACAATACCGATCTTTGACAAGAAAAAAGAAAGCATTGGGAGTTCGAAAACCAAACCGGCACCTAAAATAACGCTTAATATAATCGAGAAGTATTCATCGATGGCAAAATTGTTTTCGATAGAAGACGAGCCGAATTGAACTGCAAACTTCAAAGTTAACGGCAGCATTGCAAAGTAGGCGAAAACCACACCGCATATAAAACAGAAAGTAGAAAAGACTACAATAGAAGTAATATATTTTCTTTCTCCTTGTTTTAATGCGGGGGCAATAAATTTCCACATCTGGTAGAAAAAGTTAGGAATGCTCAATATGAATCCAACTATAACAGCAACTTGAAAATACAAGAACAATTGTCCAAACGGTTTTAAGTTCTGCAAATGCATGTGTGACTGTCTAGCAGGGTGCAGCAAAATTACATCAACCAAAAAATCTATAAAGATCCACGCAATAATTGTACCGGCAACAATCCCTATCAGAGAATAGATAATAGCCCATCTTAATTCTTCAAGATGTTCCAGGAATGACATTTCTGCTTCTTCGGAAGGTGATTTCTTCGATTTTTTTCTTTTAAAGAATCCCACGGACTTTTAATTTAATGTAAGTTCTGGGTAAAGCGGGAATTTAGAACATAGTTGCTTCACATCTTCATTAATCTTCTTCAATTCTTCTTCATTCTCAATAGAATCCAAAGCTCTGCCAATGAAACCGGCAATAGTCTTCATTTCTTCTTCCTGCATTCCTCTCGTTGTAACTGCAGGCGTACCGATTCTTATTCCACTTGTAACAAACGGACTTTTAGTATCAAACGGAATCATATTTTTATTGACAGTGACACCGGCAACGCCAAGCGCATTTTCGGCTTTCTTTCCGCTAAAACTTTTGTTTGAAAGATCAACAAGCATTAAATGATTATCTGTTCCGCCGGATATTACATCAAAGCCGAGACTCATAAGTTCATTAGCCAATGTTTTTGCGTTCTTGATAACTTGCTTAGCATAATCGGTAAACGAATTTTGAAGAGCTTCGCCAAATGCAACAGCTTTAGCCATAATGATGTGCATCAACGGTCCGCCTTGAATGCCCGGCATTACCATCGAATCGAAAACTTCGGACATTAATTTTAATCTGTCCCCTTTTGGAGTTTTGATTCCCATTGGATTTTCTTTATCCTTACCGATTAAAATTACACCGCCTCTCGGTCCCCGCAGCGTTTTGTGAGTTGTTGAAGTAACAACGTCACAATATTCCAGTGGATTATTCAACAAACCTTTTGCAATTAAACCGGCAGGGTGAGCCATATCGCACATTAACAAAGCACCGACCTTGTCGGCAATCTCTCTAAATTTCTTATAGTCCCAGTCCCTCGAATAAGCACTTGCACCGGTAACAATTAATTTCGGCTTTTCTTTCTTTGCAGTATCTTCAACAATATTATAATCGAGCAGTTTTGAATCTTTGTTTAAAGTATACCCCACAGCATGATAGATTTGCCCGGAAAAATTTACGGGCGAACCGTGTGTTAAATGTCCGCCGTGATCAAGGCTTAATCCAAGAATTGTATCGCCGGGTTTAAGAAGAGCCATGTAAACTGCCATGTTAGCCTGGGAACCGCTGTGCGGTTGAACGTTGGCATATTCGGCATTAAACAGTTCTCTTAATCTTTCCCGTGCAAGGTTTTCAGCCATATCAACATATTCGCATCCGCCGTAATATCTTTTGCCGGGATATCCTTCAGCGTACTTATTGGTTAAAACAGAACCGGCTGCACTTAGTACAGCCAGGCTTACAAAATTTTCAGAGGCAATCAGTTCGAGATTGTTTTCTTGTCTTGCAATCTCCAACTGTGCAATCTTTAATATGTCTGGGTCTTTCTGTAGATATTTCAGCATTCTCTAGTTTAAATTTATTCCGGATTGAATTGCCGCCACAAAAATTAAGGTACTGTTATCGATCTTTGAATCCAATCGTAACAAGGGCCTTCGATTTTCACGCTGTCTCCGCTTTTCAACTTTCTAAAGAAATAGTCTTCTTTAGTCGGAATCGAATTAGCAAGCGCTTTAATTCGTTCGGATGCAGCAGAGGAATATTGTCCATTCAAATTAGCCGCTTTTCTATAAGTATTTACAGCAAGTAAGTACACGCATTTTGCCATGAAGTCGAAATCGCAGGCACGTGCTGCTTGTTCATATAATTGAGCTTCAATCATTTCAGGGTAATCCCAATCCGGACTAACATTCATCGCTTTCTGCAAGTATGTTCTCGATACTGACAACTGATCTATTTTCTTATATATAAGAGCTATATTCACATAGTTATCCCTACTGTCGGGTTGCAATTCAATCAACTTTTTATAAGCTGTTATTGCCTTATCACTTTTATTAAGTTTATCATATGCACTAGCCAATTGCTTCCAATAATTGATAACATTGGGGGCTTTTTGAACAAGAAATTCCAAAGGTTCCAAAGCCTTTTCATAGTACTGAGCTCTTAAACAAATAGAAGCATATTTCCAGGCTTTTTCCAAATTATTCTTATCGAGTTGCCAGGCTTTATAAGTTATATCAACAAGTTGGTCAATATTTTCTGCAAGACCTTCTATTCTTTGTATCCATAATTGGTTGTCAGGCTCTGCTTCGGAAAGTTTTGAATATAAATCGAGAGCTTTCATTTTATA
>CAZRIQ010000252.1:0-4465 GCA_964600175.1 uncultured Melioribacter sp.
CTTTTATCAATTAGAAACTAATGGCTTTGTTTTTACAAGAAAAATGTTATTGCTTCGATAAAAACCATAAGTATGTGCGACGAAATTTAATGGTGACAATTTTTATATACAAATTTTCTGGAGATCAATTTTTATGGATGAAACTAAAAAAAAGACAAATTATTTCTCGCCGGATAAGTTAATTGCGTACTCGGCAGTGTTAATAGGTTTATGTGCTCTTGTAGTTTCGGTTTATGAAGCGAATATATTTAGACAGCAGCAGAAAGCATCCGTCTGGCCATTCCTGGAATTTTCCGTTACCAGTAATAGTGAAGGATTTAGTTATAATATTCAGAATAAAGGTGTTGGTCCGGCAATTATAAAATGGGTGGTTGTAAGAATTGACGGAACGCCGGTTAAATCCTGGCGGAAATATGGAGAGAAAATACTCGGCATCGATTTGGCAAGGACCAACTATGTTTCTTCGTTCATCACCGATAGAGTTATTGCTGAAAGTGAAGAAGTAAGAATTATTTTGTTGAAAAACCCCGATGATGTCCGCAAGGCACTATTTAATATAGATAGAGTCAGTTTCGAAATTTGTTACGGGTCTATATTTCAAGATTATTGGGTTGTCACATCAGACTCATCGGGAACGAAAGTACGTCCTACCGTAGAGCAGGACATTGATTCGAAAAATACATTCCAGGATTAGACTACTTTATCTCACCCCGCTGAGGTTTGGATGGGGATGTATTGAAAGTTAGGTCGGGACGATGTCCCGACCTGGATTATGTGACCCCTTCGAGGTCAGACAGGCATTTGTACATATAGCAACGACGATAGATTTTACAAAAATTAATTGAGGTTTTTCATTTGGCAAAACGCAGACGTATTTCTCCGAATATGCAAAGAATTAAGCGGATCATATATTATTTTGTTGTGTAACTCATAAAAGTATAACATATTTATCCATGCCGATACCAAATTAAATTAAAGTGAAACAATACTTTTATGAATTTACCTGTTCGTAAAATTTTTTGGACGTTGATTGTTTTTACTATTGGACTCTTAGGAATCTATTCGTTCTTTGTTTTGTTCGGGCACTTTTTGGGCGGAGACCTCGAAGTTATTATCGCACACAGATTTAATATTAATGAAGAAGCGAATATCCCGACATGGTATTCAACCATGTTGCTAATTTTGGTGTCTGCAGCTTCTTTTTTTATTTACTACCTGGGGCGGAGATTAACAGAACATAGTTTCTTTCAGCGAACGTTCTGGCTCGTATTTGGATCTGTGTTTTGTTTCCTATCTATTGATGAAGCAGCTATGATACATGAAATAATTGATTTGTCTACGTCGTTAAAATGGGTCTACATTTACGCGCCGGGTGCCGTTATATTTTTTCTCGTATGTGCTTATTATTTTGTTGTAGTAAGAAAAGATGACCGTGACCTTCGCAATTGGATGATGGGCGGATTAGTTGTGTTTGTAACCGGCGGGATAGTGCCTGAATGGATCAGTTATTCTTTCCACTTTCCTAATTCAATTCAGCTCATTGAATTTGTAGTAGAAGAAGGTTTGGAAATGGTTGGAACTGTAATGGTATTAAACGGCTGCCTGCTGGAATTGAACGTTCAGTTTGCAAAAGCACTTAATCCTACGGGTATATGTTGATTATAAGAAACAAGTTCGGTTTCTCATTCCTAAGTTCAAGCGCAAATGAGAATTAGACGCCTAATAAATTTTCAAACCGTTCGGCATCGGGTTTCGTCTAATCTGGTAGGTCCTTCAAAATTCGGGGGTAATCAAGATGAAGAAGTTTAGTGAATGGATTAAAGATCACCAACTAGTCTCTCTATCAGTCTGTCCTACTGTCACTATACCCTGATTAATCCATCGCAGCTTTGTTATAAGAGCATTATATTGCCGGTCATAAAAAATTCTTGGTGAATTTTGGGTTCGTTAATCCGATCTTTATTCATACAAGATTCTTAATTAAATCAACATAGGGAATTTCAAAAATGATTCGGATACTAAGAAAAACCCCGTTCTTGTTTATGCTTTCGTTTAGTGTTGTATTAATCGGTTGTTCAAATAATAATCCTTCGGGAAATACTTCCGGGACAAACCATGAAAACCCGCTTCTCACTCCGAGCAAGCTTCCTTTCCAGGCGCCGCCGTTCGATAAGATAGAGGACAATGATTACAAAGAAGCTATCGAAGAGGGAATGAAGCAGCAGATCGAAGAGATTAATAAAATTGCGGATGATACCGCACCGCCTACGTTCGAGAACACACTTGTTGCACTTGAAAAAAGCGGACAGCTTCTTACACGGGCTTCGCTTGCATTTAACGCCGTAACGGGAGCCAATACGGATTCGGTTTTGCAAAAAATCCAGGAAGATGAAGCGCCGAAACTTGCCGCTCACCAGGATGCAATTTTCCTTAATGCAAAATTGTTTGGAAGAGTTAAATCTATTTACGACAAACGCAGTAAACTTAAGCTCGATAAGGAATCGCAGAAACTTGTTTCGTATTATTACAAACAATTTGTGCGTGCCGGTGCAAATCTTTCTGAGGAAGACAAAACAAAACTGAAAAAGTTAAATGAAGAAGAAGCGACACTTATTGCCAAATTTACCAACAAACTATTAGAAGGTACTAAAGCCGGTGCATTGGTTGTTAGCGACACATCGGAGTTAGCCGGACTTACACCTGCCGAACTTGATGCAGCAGCGCAGGCGGCAGATTCAAGAGGTCTTTCAGGTAAATGGCTTATATCGCTGCAGAATACAACGCAGCAGCCCGCTCTTACATCGCTTCAAAATAGAGAGACGCGTAAAAAATTGTTTGAAAATTCCTGGAACCGGTGCGAACAAAGTGATTCGAACGATACCCGTTCCGGTATAGAACGTATTGCAAAAATACGTGCGGTGAGAGCAAAGCTGCTGGGCTTCCCGAATTATGCTGCATGGCGGCTCGAAAATCAAATGGCTAAAACTCCGCAGGCTGTGGAAAAATTTCTTGCCGGAATGGTTCGTGCAACAAATGCCAACGAACAAAAAGAAGCTGCGGATATTCAAAACTTTATTAGTGAATCCGGAGAAGATTTTAAGCTGGAGCCGTGGGATTGGAATTATTATGCGGAGAAACTTCGTAAAGCTCGTTTCAATTTGGATGATTCACAAGTCAAGCCGTACTTTGTGCTTGAGAACGTTCTTGAAAAAGGGATCTTCTACGAAGCACAAGAGTTGTATGGATTGACTTTCAAGGAACTTCACGACATCCCGGTTTACAATAAAGATGTACGTGTTTTCGAAGTATATGACAAAGACGGCTCACCGCTTGCTCTTTTCTATGCGGATTATTTTAAGCGCGATAACAAAAACGGCGGGGCCTGGATGGACAACCTGGTTCTTCAAACCAAACTGCTCGGTACAAAACCGGTAGTTTATAACGTTTGTAATTTTACAAAACCTGCACCGGGTCAGCCGGCTCTGTTAAGTTATGACGACGTAACAACAATGTTTCATGAATTCGGTCATGCTTTACACGGCATGTTTGCCAACCAGGAATATCCAAGTCTTTCCGGTACAAGCGTTCCGCGGGACTTTGTTGAGTTCCCGTCACAGTTTAACGAGCATTGGGCTCTTTATCCCAAGATTCTGAAAAACTACGCAATAAATTACAAGACGGGAAAACCGATGCCGGAAGAACTGGTAGAGAAAATAAAGAAAGCCGCACTTTTCAACCAGGGATATGATTTTACCGAACTGCTTGAAGCCGCCGATTTGGATATGGCCTGGCATACATTGCCTGCAAGTGCCCCGGAACAGAATTCGGATAAATTTGAAACCGAAAGTTTGAAGAAAGACCATTTGTTAATTCCGCAGGTACCGCCGCGTTATCGCTCAAGTTATTTTATGCACATCTGGGGAAACGGGTATGCTGCAGGTTATTATGCTTACTTATGGTCGGAGATGCTGGACGACGATGCATTCAATTGGTTTATAGATAACGGCGGACTGACGCGTGAAAATGGCGACCGCTTCCGTGATATGATTCTTTCTCGCGGCGCTACGGAAGATTACGGAGAAATGTACCGCAACTTTGCCGGTCACGATCCGCAAATTGAACCGATGCTGAAGAACCGCGGTCTTGATTAACTTGATATGTTTTTAAGTTGGAAAGTTAAATGATCGATCAACTAAGAGGGTGTACGAAAGCAGGAATTACGGCAAATAAATAATTGAGTCTAAAAAGAAAGGTATAGTTATGAAATATTTATTAATGATTGCAGCATTATTAATCCTGACAAACTCTGTTAAATCCCAGGAGGATTTTCAATCAGACATAATTAAAACATCCGGCGGCAATCTGAAAATCACATTTATCCGTCATGCCACCTTAATGTTTGAATATAATGGTTTGGTTATCCATGTAGATCCCGTGGGAAACTTTGCCGATTATTCAAAAATGC
>CAZRIQ010000253.1:0-4452 GCA_964600175.1 uncultured Melioribacter sp.
CCTGGTTCGGCTACGATGAACCTAATTATACTTATATGAAAAACGGGAAAAAGTTATTGTCGGAACTGGCAGCTTTAAGTCCCGTCCCTATTCACGTTCGTACTCATAATCTAATGACAACAGGCGACGGCACACCTGCACTTAAATGGGGATCTACCAATATGTATACGGAAGACAGTCTCGGCAATCCCGTTTACAGTTGGACGATCATTGATAAAATATTCGATACTTACATTGAACGAAAGATGAAGCCGCTTGTGGAAATGGGTTTTATGCCCGAAGCACTTTCAACTAACCCTGAGCCATACCGGCATCATTGGGCTGCCGGTACTTCCAACAAACTGGAAACGGGGTGGGCGTATCCTCCCAAAGATTATAAGAAATGGGCTGAACTAATCTATCAATGGGTTAAACACTGCGTCGAGCGTTATGGAAAAGCAGAAGTTGAAAGCTGGTATTGGGAATTGTGGAATGAACCTGACATCTTTTATTTCATGTCCGATAATAAAGTAGAAGACTATTGCAAGATGTATGACTATGCGTCGGATGCGGTGAAGCGTGCGTTGCCGACCGCACGCATCGGGGGTCCGCATACAACCGGAGGCGGCGAATGGTTTTTACGATTATTTCTCGAGCACTGTTTGTCGGGTACAAATTCTGCGACGGGAAAAATCGGTGCCCCGCTCGACTATGTAGCATTCCATGCAAAAGGATCTCCTAAAGTTGTAGATGGAGTTGTACGAATGGGAATGAAATCACAATTAGATGATATAAGAGATAATTTCTCGGTGATTACTTCCTTCCCGGAAATCAAGAATCTCCCGGTTATTATCGGGGAATCCGACCCCGAAGGATGCGCAGCCTGCGGTGTGATGACAAATCCCGAAAATGCTTACCGCAACGGCACAATGTATTCAAGTTACACGGCGGCATCTATTTCACGCATATATGATATGGCCGATTATTATGGAATCAACCTAATTGGTGATCTTAGCTGGTCGTTTGAATTTGAAAACCAACCCTGGTTTGCCGGGTTTCGCAGTCTGGCTACCAATGGTGTAGATAAACCGGTACTTAATGTTTTTCGAATGTTTGGGATGATGTCGGGTAATCGTGTGGAAGTTTCGGGAGACCTTAGATATAATTTTAAAACTATTTGCGATTCAAGCGTAAGAGGTAAACAGACGGATATAAATGCTTTGGCTTGTAAGGATAAAAATACCGTTACGGTTCTGCTTTGGAATTATCATGATCTGGATATTCATGATGCGGGCTCGCCTGTCGAGTTAAACATCAAAGGAGTTCCTGCGAAGAAAGCAATGCTTACTCAATACAGGATCGACGATGAGCACAGCAATTCTTATGAAGTGTGGAAAAAGATGGGATCGCCGCAAAATCCGACAGCCGATCAAATTGCCGAACTTGAAAAAGCCGGGCAGTTAGAAATGCTTTCAAAGCCTGAAGAAATAAAAATCACGAATGAAAGAGCAGCAATAAAAATGCAATTGCCGCGTCAAGCGGTTTCTCTCGTGAAAATTGTCTATTAAAAATATTATGACTTTGACTGCGGTAGGAGACAATGGAAAATTTATCTAAGCAATTGGAACAAATAGTAAATGAAGTCGAGCCGCTTCTAAAGAATATTTCGTCAGACGAATGGAATTATCGCAGGGCACCGGGTAAATGGTCGCGTAAAGAAATATTGGGACATCTAATCGATTCCGCTTCCAACAATCATCAAAGATTTGTTAGAATGCAGTTTGAAGATAAGCCCACTATCACGTACGATCAAAACTGCTGGGTTTCAACTCAAAATTATGATGGCGAACCGGTTGATAATCTTATCAATTTATGGGTAAGTTTTAATAGGCATTTGGCTCATATCATTGCGGCTATTCCGCAAGATAAATACGGTAATCTTTGCGACATTAAAAAGGAACAACCGGTAACACTTGAATGGATTATTGCGGATTACATTAGGCATCTCAAGCATCATTTGAGTCAGGTAGTCGAGAAATAACAACATAGAAGACAACTCGGAGGTTTTAATGTCTGCTGTCAAAAGTATGTTAAAGGTGTTTGTTATTATTCTTATCACGTCGTGTGTTTGCAGCGCGCAGTTCATAGATAATTTCAACGGTAATAAAATAGAGGGATGGTTCTTTTTCACTGGTGACGGTCACGCAACGATGGATTTTGTGCCGATGAACGGCTTCGCTAGAATTATTGTAGACGGAACAAAAGATAGGGATAATGTATACTGGACGTTAATCAAACGTGACGTAACGGCTTTTCTTGATATGAAAAAGTTTGAAGATCCCGCTTATCAGTTGCGCGTTGAGGCGAGGGTGCGCGTCCACAACGCACCGCGCCGCTTAAATTTTATGGTGAACACAAACAGAACAACCAATTACCATATCGATTTGATGGAGTACGATTTACCGGATACAACCGATTGGCATACTATCAGCATGACTACTAAAAAGTTTGATGCGCGTCCGGGCGATACGGTTTATGTTCAGTTGTGTGCAACTGATTACGGGCTTGGTAAATATTACGTGGACCTGGATTATTACCGTGCCGACATTGTAAATGTTAACCTTGCCGGACCGGACAAAGGTGAGCTTGTGCCTTATCATCCGCCGATTCCCAATGTAAATACTTTTTCAAATCATCTTGATGTCAGCCATGACTGTTTGATCAATTCCGATTACCACGACGTGAACTTTAACGACTGGCATGTTAAAAAGGAAAACGGAGATGCGCGGATATTAACTGTTAATGCAGATCAGTGGGCTATTTTAAGATGGGATTTCGGGAAGTATAAGAATGCAAAAGTCGACGGGGCAGGTCTGTTGGAATTGACGACACAATCCGTACCGATTGGCGGGGACTTTATCGGTGCTTACGGTCAAGATTTCGGTGAAGAGTTCGGCAAAATAAGAGTAATTGAAATTATCGGTGGAGATCATGGGTGGGATCAGAATAAAGTAACGTATGATAATTTAATGCAGGGAAAAAGTTATTCCGATGTTTTTAATACTCAAATGATTTATGATGCGGAGCTGTCAGAAGACGCCGACGGTAAAACCTTTTTTACTATTTCGAAACCGGTTATGCAACGTCTGCTGGACGGAAAAACAAAAGGTTTGCTTATCCGCCCGCTGGGTGCAATCGATGCTTCTTTTTATGCATCTGAAAACCAAACAGGGAATGGTCCCAAGCTGCATTTTAATGTAGCAGAATGAAGTCAGACAAGTATTGAGGGAAAATTGATGTAACGGCTTTCAACGGTTTTGTGGCAGTAAAACCTCTTTTTATTTATCCGTACAATCTTTATATTTTTTACCGGAGTTGATAAGGAGCAACGAGAACCCAAATGAGATCAATTCTTAAAGCACTCGAGAGCGGTAAAATTTTAATCTCCGACGGCGCATGGGGAACATACCTTCACAAACTCGGTTTGGAGGTTGGCGAATGCCCGGAGATATGGAACGTTACTCACAGGGCGGAAGTTCTGAGCATTGCAAAAAGTTATATCGATGCCGGTTCCGATATGGTATTGACAAATAGTTTCGGCGCACATCCCGTTCGACTTGAACATTTTGGTTTACGGGACCGCGCTTTTGAACTCAACGAAGCTGCTGCTGCAATTTCAAGAGAAGTTGCCGGCGACGATCATTTTGTTCTTGGCTCTATCGGTCCTTCCGGCGCAATCTTGATGATGGAAGAAATCCCGGAAGAGAAAGTATACGACGGATTCCGTATCCAGGTTGAAGCGCTGGCAAAGGGCGGTGCGGATGCAATTTGCATTGAGACGATGTCCGAAACGGCGGAAGCTGTTCTTGCAGTCAAAGCCGCAAAAGAGTTTACCGATCTTGAAGTTGCATGTACGTTTACATATCAAAAAACCGCTCATGGTTATTACAGAACCATGATGGGAGTTTCACCGGAAGAGATGATAGCTGCGGTTAAAGAAGCCGGTGCGGATATAATCGGCGCCAACTGCGGGATGGGTTTCGAACAGATGATTGAAGTCGTAGAAGCAATCCGCAAAGTAGACAAGACAACGCCCGTTCTTGTTCATGCGAATGCGGGATTGCCTGTAATGAAAGACGGCAAAACAATTTTTCCGGAAACGCCCGAAATGATGTGTGCAAGAATTAACGATTTGATTGGTGCCGGCGCTAACATTGTAGGCGGCTGCTGCGGCACAACTCCCGATCACATACGTGCCTTTGTAAAGGAAATAAGAGGCACGTAAAAGAATTTCTTAGTGTAACATTTATTTTATATAAATCGAATGTAGAGACGACCCGACGGGTCGTCTTTTTTTATTATAATTCGTTTATTATGAGACGGTTTGTAAAATGAGTTGTAAAGACGGGGCAACTTGTCCCGCATTTGCGGGATGCCCCGTCTCTACGTATAGGTGAAATTAAAACTGACATT
>CAZRIQ010000254.1:0-4438 GCA_964600175.1 uncultured Melioribacter sp.
CGCAGAACGATAATATGATTGCAATTAACTCAGCTATTGAAATTGACCTTACCGGTCAAATTTGTTCGGACTCGATCGGTACAAAGTTTTATTCCGGTATTGGCGGGCAGGTAGATTTTATTCGAGGAGCGGCTCACTCTGAAGGAGGTAAACCGATTATTGCGCTTCCGTCAACAACAAGAGATTTCAAGATTTCCCGGATTGTCCCGATATTGAAACCGGGAGCCGGAGTTGTAACATCGAGAGGGGATGTTCATTACGTCGTTACCGAATACGGAATTGCAAACTTATTCGGCAAGTCTGTACAGGAAAGAGCGCGAGCATTGATTGAGATTTCGCATCCTTCGTTTAGAGATGAATTAACTGAATTTGCAAAAAAAAATTATCACATCTAAGATTAATTAATGATAGCTGTAATTGGAGATATACACGGGTGTTATTATACACTCGAAGCATTATATAAAAAGATAGTCGGCAACTATCCTAAAATTACCGTGTATTGTGTTGGGGATTTGGTAGATCGCGGAAATCACAGCAGGGAGGTTGTAAATTTTGTGATAGATCGGAAAATACCGTTCACACCCGGTAACCATGATTATATGTTCTTTCATTTTTTCAAAGAACCGTCCAGCATCTTTGCCAAGTCCTGGTTTTTTAACGGTAATGAAACAACACTTCTTTCTTACGAAAAGCAGGAGAACGAAATTTTTGAGCATATAGAAGTGATTAGAGCTGCACCGTTATATTTCAATCTTCCGGATTGTTTTATTTCACATGCGGGTATATCTCAAATGTATGAAGATATATTACCACCGACTTTCAGAGCAAACTTAGATATATTGGATTCGTACGTGAAGAATGATTTGAAAAACGATAGAGGAATTCTTTGGACGAGGGATCCGCTTCTGAATCTCGGTAAATTGCAAATCGTCGGTCACTCTAAGCAGCCCGAGATTACTTTAATAGAAGATTCAAACTCGGTTTATATCGATACCGGTGCTTGTGTCGGGAATAAGTTGAGTGCAATTATTGTTCATGAAAACAAGATCATTGATACTCTGGAAGAGAAGACTTCCTTAAAGGATATCATTTAAAGGTAAAAATTTTTCTTAATTAAATTGTTTGATAAATATTGACCAATATGATAATTTTCGTACGGTTTAAATAGAAGAGGAGGTAATAAAAGGATAATTTTACGATAATTGTAAATTAAGTACTAAGGTTCATCATTCTGTCTAAATTGAAAAATAGTATATATCTGGGAATCAAAAGTATTTTGTTTCCCATTTTTATTTTTTTCTTAGCATTATCGTTTGGATTTACTCACCTAAATAGTAGATCATACGTAACGTTTGATAAACAGGCTCACGATCGCTTGTTGGTTAATGCTTATTTTAATTACTTATCCGGAATCAAAGATTCTGAGCAGCAGAAGAGTAATAGGGTAAACACTACAAACAGCGAACTTTCCATTCCCTTGAGCGCAGGTAATGTTGAGATCAAAGAAAGTCAACCGGGGGAAGAAGATTTTGTTCATGCTTTTATAGACTCTACAGTAAAAAAATCTTCACCTGATTCGACAGTAAATAATAAATCGACCGATTCAACGACAATTAATAATTTTTCCGATTCAACATCGAGTCTTAGTTTACCGGATTCGACAAAAATCAAACCTAAACCGGACTCAACATTAGTTCGTCATCTGCCAGATACAACAAGGAGTCGTTTTTTACCGGACACAACAACAAATCATCGTTTACCCGATTCAACTATAAGCAGTAGTTTAGTCGATACAACGCTCAATCGCATTTTATCCGACTCACTCTTAACTCAAGCCCAAAAAGATTCTTTAATTAGGATTGATTCGTTATCGAGGGATTCTACTGCACGTGTTGAATACTTTCATTACCATAGGGAAGACCATCCTTATATCGATTTCGATCCCCAAAAACCGTCAAGCTTTTTTATTCGTCCGTCTTCCGCTTTATTCCAGAGATCGGTAGCGCTGGATTCAACCGGTGAAAATGTTATTATAAAAGAAACAATTGCCGGTCAGGAAATTAAACCTTCGCTTGTGATGCCGCTTTCGGAATATATTAATTTGAAAATGAAAGCCGTAAACCAAGACACGTGGGATGCTCTTGGATATAAATATGAACTCAAAAATGAGAACCAGGATTTAGGACAATTCTTAACTAATATTACAAATATTGAAATACCTTTACCGAGCGCATCTTTTCTAAGCATATTTGGTCCTCCCAAGATTAGCCTAAGAATAAACGGAGCCGTGGATATTCACGGTGCATGGAGAAATGAAAAAACTACAGGTGTTACAACTTCGCTTTTGGGTAATACGCGTAATGAACCTGATTTCAAACAACAGGTTCAAATTAATTTGAATGGAACTATCGGCGATAAATTAACTCTCTCAGCAGATTGGAATACCGAAAGAACATTTCAGTATGAGAATCCGCTCAAAATAAAATATACCGGTTATGAAGATGAAATTGTTCAGAGTATTGAAGCAGGAAACGTTTCGTTGCAGGCATCGCCTTTGGTAGGCGGCAGTGAAGCTTTGTTCGGTGTGAAAGCCCAGTTTAAAATGGGACCGTTTAGTTTAACAGCGCTGGCTTCCCAAAAGAAAAGTGAAGTGAAAGAAGTTTCTGTTTCGGGCGGTGCCAAAGCTCAAACTTTTGAAATCCATGCATACGATTATTCCCAGAATAATTACTTTATTAATATACTTTATACCGATCCCACTCTGAATATTTTTAATAATTATTATAACAACCCGGTACCGGTAGTTACGGATTCCGTACGTGTTAAAGATATTGAAGTGTGGAAAACATACACCGGTCTTTATAATCCCAACGAACGAAAAGGTAATGCCTTTATAGATTTACCAAGGAGGAAAGCAGGAGAATTGTATAACGGGAGTTTAAGGGATAGTACACTCGAAACGGTTCAAGGTTCACAGTATATAGATCAAAGATGGATTCTTTTACAGCCCGGAATCGATTACGACGTGCATCCCGAAACCGGTTACATAAGTTTTAGAACTCAAATTCAGGATCAAGATGCAATTGCCGTTGCTTTCCGTATGGAAGGACCGACCACTTTGGCTGACGATGATGCTTACTATGGAGAATTTCTAAGTGATGTTCGTTCCGATTCGACTGCCCGTATAGTTTTACAATTGGTGAAACCTCCCAATCTTCAGCCGCGGTTTACAAAAGCATGGAAACTTCAATTGAGAAATATCTATCCGATCGGTGGCAGGGATGTAAAGGAAGAAGGTTTCAAACTCGATATTCAATTTAGAAAGGAAGGACAGGAACCGCAAAGTGATTATAACGGCACAAAATTGATACAGGCATTCGGGCTAGATAGAACCGATGGAAGCGGGACGGGCGAACCGGACGGTAATTTCGATTACTTTCCCAACAGGACAATTTTCCCGGCAACAGGCGAAATAATATTCCCGGTACTGGAACCGTTTGGTAAAGATATGCCTTCAAGTTTACCGGATTCTTTAAGGTATCAATCGATTTATGATACAACTGTTACATTTGCACGGCAGGATGCTTCCAAAGACAAATTTTTAATTTCTGGTGAGTATTCGGCTTCCGTCTCATCAACATTTAATATAGGGTTTAATGTCGTTGAAAACTCAGTTAAAGTTTACCTGGGAGGGAACCAACTTAACGAAGGAGTCGACTATTCGGTCGATTACAATGTTGGGCAAATTGTTATTAGAAAGCCTGAGGCACTTGTTCCCGGTGCGGATTTAAAAATTACTTATGAACAAAATGACCTTTTCCAATTAGCTTCGAAGACATTGCTTGGCTTCAGAGGCATATATCAAATTAACAGGCAGACTTCCCTTGGATTTTCTTTCTTGAATTTAAATCAACAAACTCTGAGTGATAAAGTAAGGATTGGCGAAGAACCTCTTAACAATTCAATCTTTGGTCTAGATTTTCAAACAAGCGTTGATCTTCCTTTTCTAACAAAAGGATTGGATTATTTAATTTCTACAAGTGCAATGTCTAATCTGACTTTAAAAGGTGAATACGCCTATATAAATCCCGATCCCAATACAAAGAAAAGTACAATCCCCAGCGATAACGGGAAAAGCATAGCATATATCGACGACTTTGAAGGTGCGAAAAAGATTATTCCTATTATATTGGGTTATGGTGCATGGCACGATATAAGCGTTCCCGATAGTATGAAGTTAATAGATAATTTGCCGGAGAATCAACAGATCAATTATAAGGCAAAGACATATTGGTACAACATTACTCCGCCGAATGTATCGATTCATGATATCTATGGAAACAGAAAATCTGCGAGTAGAGATCAACAGTTAATTACGACGCTGGATTTTGTTTATCAGCCGGATCAAAAAGGATATTACAATTGGTACCCAAGCTTA
>CAZRIQ010000255.1:0-2021 GCA_964600175.1 uncultured Melioribacter sp.
GCCTATTCTTCGTTATCGAACGAAATTAAATTCAACATATACGCTTCATCCGGAAACCTGAAATCGTTCTTGAATTTTTCATAATACTCAACCAAATCTTGTATGGTAACTTCTTGCTTGAAATTTTCAAGCACATTCTTTTTCAATATGGCAACGGCTAATTCTTTATTAGTCCGGTTAACGAGATTTTTATAGGCATCCTCGTTGGGGATTCCTTCGTTCACTGCTTCTTGATACAAAACTTCGTTTTCAATCCAATTTCTAATAATTTCTTCTTTATACTGGTTTTTATATTCTTCGGACGAAAGATAACTTTTAAGTTCGTCTTCAGTCAAATACTGGTCGCCGACCTTTGCAATGTATTTTTCAACTTTCTTTTCTTTACCGCATGCCGCCAATAGAACCGAAAGTAAAGCAAATATTAAACATGTTTTAGTTTTTCTTGAAAGCATATTTAAGCTCATCGTAATACATTTTGGGATGATATATACTTCTCAACCTATCCAAATACTCTTTCTCGAGATTCTTACTTTCCTTTTCCTGATAGAGACTCATCACTTCGGGACGGGCTTCCTCAAAAGTCTTCGGACGCTTATTTTCTTTTGCAATCAATTTAACAATGAACCATCCCATTTCAGTATGAAACGGTTTGGAAATATCGCCGGGATTCTTAAGACTAAACGCCGTGATAGTTACCTCATTTTTTTCTGCTTCAACAAATTTTTCGGGAGTCTTATCTTTCCCTTTGTTATAATTAACGACCAACGAATCAAACGGGTACCCACTTTCAACAAGGCTGTAATAATTTTGAATCGTCGAATCATTCGGTGCGGAGACGAAACTGTACTTTACACTGTCGCTCGTCCAATAGTTATTTTTTGTTTCGTTATACATCTGCAATACTTTTTCCGAATCGACTGTTATCTTTTGCCAAACTTCATTCTCAAGTATCTTGAACAAATAAGCGCCATCCTTATAATCTTTCATCAATTGTGCAAATTGCGGGTTTTCTTTATTGTATTCCAAAGCTTTTTCACGCAATAGAATTACATAAGAATACTTAGTTAGTGCATCGTCGAATTTGTTTTTATCCATTTTTGTACCATAGTTCAACTTATGAGCAGCCATATAGTTCATCAACGAATCAAGGTTGTATTCTTGATTGTTTACATTCAATAATACGGTTTGACCGTAATCCTTTTTAAAATCGCTGCTGTCATATGAACTACCGACTTTCACGGAATCAAAAATAGAAAGAATATTTTCCTCGGCATTTACATCCAGTTGATAATTGAATTCTTTTTTAAGCGAGTCCATTAACTGCGGATAAGCTTCTCTATACCTGGTTCTTTGAAACATTCTTTTAAGTTCGGATCTATCATCTTCATAAGTCGGGTATTTTTTAATATCGGTCACTTTTATCAGATGATAACCGAAACGTGTTCGAACAATCGGGGATACTTCTCCGACTTTCAATTTAAAAACAGCTTCATCGAACGGTTTAACCATTCTTCCTCTTTGGAAAAAGCCCAAATCCCCGCCGTTTTTTCCACTCGATTTATCATCAGAATACTTCTTTGCCATCTCCGCAAAATCGGCACCGTGTTTAATACTATCTTGAATCGCTTCAATTTTTTTGAGCGCTGCTACAGAATCAACTTTACCTGTTGAATCGGTAAGAGCAGCCATAATATGCGATGCACGGATTTCCGGAATTCTTTTTTGTTTATCAGTTACTTTTATTATATGATAACCATACCTGGTTCTCACAGGATCTGGGTAAATCTGGCCTAACGGTGTATTATAGACGGCGTCTTCCAACTCCGGGCTGAATATTAAACCTGCGGTTATAAAATAAGCATCGCCGCCGTTTTCTCTTGTATTCCTATCTGCCGAATATTTTTTACATAGCTCTTCAAAACTGGCTCCGTGCTTTAAACTATCAATTATGTTTTTAGCAAGTTGGTAAGCCTGCAGTTCGGTTCTTGTTGAATCTTTCGGTATAAGTATATGACTAACTC
>CAZRIQ010000255.1:2031-4433 GCA_964600175.1 uncultured Melioribacter sp.
ATCCGGTACAAAGAAAATGTGCGATACACGGTATTCCCATTTTCTTCTTTCATACAGCTGTTTAATTGCCGGTTCGTACAAAGCATTTTCCAGAAAAATTGTTTCACCGATTTGCTCTTTATAATTATTAATTTCTTTTTGTATATCCGGGTCTTTGTCATACCCTCTTACCATTGCATCTCTTAACTTCATCCTGTAGTCAACGTAAAGATCTAAAAAGTTCTTAAGCGACTGCATAGAATCTACCGTTGCAATCGTATCTCTGTTGTCGTTCTTTTGGTAAGCTTTTTCAAACTCATTCATGTATATGGGATTATCTCCGAATTCAGCAACGATTATTTTAGAATGTTCGGTTGCACATGCGGAAATAATTACGGCAAGAATTATCGAAACAGGAATCAACCTAAATAGACTCATCTACTAAAGCCCTCCACAATATTTTTAATTTTGAGAAACCATTTTATCTATCCATGCTCTGAAAATCAAGAAAGTATTACCATGTAAAAATTAACTGACCTTTATTTGACCGGCTTTGTGTTGCGCTCCCAGAAATAACCGTGCGAATAGCCTTGAATTTCCTTGTTGTCATCTGCCAACTGAATTCTTTTTTCAGTAAGACATGCATAATATTTGTCAATCTCGATACCAACATAATTTCTCTTTAGCTTTTTTGCTACAACGGAAGTAGTGCCCGACCCGACAAAAGGATCAAGTACGACATCGCCTTTATTCGAACTTGCAAGTATAATTTTAGCAAGGAGCTTCTCGGGCTTCTGCGTAGGGTGATCCGTATTTTCAGACATCGACCAGAAAGGAATGGAGATATCATTCCAAATATTCGATGGATAAGTTAACCTAAAATTACCATTTCCCAACTTATACCAGTCTTTCGGTTTACCGTTCTCATCCTTATAGGGAGCTATTACTTTCCTTTTCAATTTTACGGAATCCGGGTTAAAATGGTAATCATTATTCATAGTGCAGAACCAAATATCTTCCGAGTTATTCTTCCAGTTTTTTTTAGCACCTCTCCCCTTTTCGCGTTCCCAGGTAATTCTGTTTCGTACAACAAAATACTTTTCCAGCACTATTTGAATTGATATAGATGTATGCCAGTCGCCGCATATATAAATCGATGCCGTCGGTCTCAGCGTTCTAATTAGTTGTGAAATAAAACTATCGATCCACTCCGAATACTCCGCAATAGACTTTTCTTTGAAGTAAACTTTGTTGAATGATTTGGTGAGATTATAGGGAGGATCGATAAAAAGGAGATCGACAAAATTTTTCGGGAGAAGTTTAAGCACATCAAAGAGGTTCTGGTTAATTGTTTTGTTAAGGATATCTCCAACCGCACATTTGGATTTAAGCTTAACTAAATTTTTAGAAAAATGTCCCTCTTCTTTTTTACTTAAATGAATTGTATGATTTTTTGTTGACCTCTTCTTTTTCATGAATATTTAATCTTTATTTCGCTTCGGTGCCGGGTTTGACAGATGAGTCGATTTCAATAATTTTTACTTTGCCTTCCTCAGATGAATCAACGGCGAGAATCATACCCTGGGATTCCAGCCCGAAAAGTTTTGCCGGCTTTAGGTTGGCTACAACCAAAACTTGCATCCCAACCAATTGATCGGGAGAATAACTTTTTGCGATACCTGCAACTACTTGCCTTTTTTCACCGCCAAGGTCCAACTCTAACCGCAACAGTTTATCACTCTTCTTTACATTTTCTGCAAACAGAATTTTAGCAACCCTCAGCTTAACATTTTTGAATTCATCTATGCTGATTTCTTTCACCTTCGGTTCTTCCTCTCCTTCAACTTTTCCGAGTTTGTTTATCTGCTCTTCAATAACTTTGTCCTCAATTTTTGTGAACAAAATCTCTGCTTTGTTAAGTTTATGTCCCGGTTTCAGATTCTCTTTCCCGCTGTCAAACCAACTCGTTTCTTTTGCATTCAGCATATGAAATATTTTTTTAGATGCAAAGGGAATAACCGGTTCAAATACTTCAGCCAAAGTGTAAATCGCATTCAAACAAACATTTATTGAAGTCGCGCATTTATCCAAGTCTTTCTTAACAGAAATCCACGGTTCGGAATCGTTGAAATATTTATTCCCCGCCCTCGCCAAACTCATCATTTCAAAAACCGCATCTTTGATTTTATATTTCTCAATTAAGTCGGCAATTTTTGCCGGATAACTCTCGAGAAGCGAGAGCATTTCGTTATCAATGTTCTCAACTTTTTTCCTTTCTGGAACTTCGCCGTCATGCACCCGACGTCCATATCGCCCGCATCGGGTTTATCCGGGTCGCGCGTGGGGTGGGAAAGCTTCTCGATCTTCTGTTTCAACGCCTCCACAAATTGATCGATTTCTTCTCTTGTGCGCTTCTCTGTCAC
>CAZRIQ010000256.1:0-4430 GCA_964600175.1 uncultured Melioribacter sp.
ACACAGCAATCGTTTGAGAACTTTAAAATAGACGAGGAATATTTTAGGAAGAGCATCGAACGAACGTTAAGCCTTCTTAAAAGAATACAGGTAGAACAGAAAACAGACGAGCTCTTAAAGCGAGCCGAAGAGCTTGCCAAGAAGATAGAAGACCTAAAGAACAAAACCGGTCAAAACGATCTTTCGGATGAAAACAAAAGGAACGAATTAAGTGAGCGCCAAAATCATAAAACCAGCGACATACAAAACTTTGATAAGGCAATGAAAGACCTGGATCAGAAAATGGATGAGTTGAAGGAAATTCCGAAAGATGAAATGGACAAACTGAAGGAACAATTCGAGCAGCAGAAAAACAAAGATCTTTCACAGCAGGCAAGTTCACAGATCTCGCAGCAGCAAAAGCAGCAGGCGATGCAGAACCAGCAGCAGATGGCTTCAAACATGCAAAGCTTATCGAAGCAGATCAAAAACATGCAGTCGGCAATTCAACAGCAGTCGCAAATGCAGACTTATTACGAAATGATGAAAATAACCGACGACTTGTTGACCCTCTCTAAGGAACAGGAAAAACTTAACCAAAATATGCCCGATGCAACTACCACGCCGCAGCAATTGGATAAAAACGCGCGCGATCAAAACGAGCTTCAGAGCAGTCTCCAAAAAATAATGCAGAAAATGAATGTGCTTTCCCAAAAGACGTTTGCTATTACTCCCGAAATGGGAAAGGCGCTCGGCGGGGCAATGTCCCAAATGAACCAGTCGATCAATTCGATGCAGAACGGAAATGCCGTAGGCGCTTCTGAAAATCAAAAGAATGCAATGGCTTCTCTAAATATGGCTGCGCTGCTTATGAAAGGCTCGATCGAACAAATGATGAACAACAGTCAGGGCGGCGGCGGAATGATGTCGCTCTTCCAGCAACTGCAGAAGATGGCACAGCAGCAAATGGGTTTGAACCAGATGACGCAGATGCTGCAGCAGGGTCAGTATACACAGCAGCAGCTTTCACAAATGCAGCGGCTCGGTCAGCAGCAGGAATTGATCAGAAAATCTTTGGAACAACTAAACCAGGAAGCAAAAGAAAGCGGACAATCAAAAAAACTTGCCGCAAACCTCGACAAAGTTTTACAAGACATGCAGGAAGTTGTAACAAATCTTAAATCCGAAAAGCTCGACGACAATCTTGTTAAAAAGCAGGAGAGAATTCTTTCCAAATTATTGGATGCACAAAAATCGATCAACGAAAGAGATTACGAAAAAGAACGTGAGTCGAACACCGGAAAAGAAATTGTACGGAAGTCACCCCCGGCTCTTCAGCTTACAACCGAAGAAGGAAAAAACCAACTCCGGGATGAACTCCTGCGCGCAATCAAGGAAGGTTACAAGAAAGATTACGAAGACTTGATAAGAAAATATTTCGAGGCGCTGCAGAACGAGAAGCGGTGAAACGGGAGACGTTAGACGGAAGATGTTAGATGGAAAATGTTAGATGGAAAACAGAACAACTTTCAACCTTCAAATTGTAGCGGGGGGAACCAAGTCCTTTCAAAATTAAGTTAAAATATAATTCGCTTTGTAGCTGAAGTTCTGTATAATTAAAAATTATCCATTAATAGGAGTGAACGAACATGAAAAAGTTATTTGTACTCTTGCTTCTGCTGCCGTTAATATTTTCGAGTGAAAGTTTTTCTCAAGGTAACGATGCCGGGAACCCGGAAAGAATGAGACCTGCATTACTTGTAATCGATATTCAAAACGCATTTTTGCCCCATATGGACCAAAGCGAGGTTGAATCCAATATGGAAAACATCAACTTCTATATCAACCTGTTCCGCGCAAAAGGTTTCCCGATAATTAGAATCTATCACAGTGATATCAAATACGGGTTCGGACCGAAGGAGGATTCGGAACAGTTTGAATTTCCCAAAACAGTACCTATTAAGCCGGACGACCCTAAAGTTATTAATCATTATACAGACGCTTTCAATAAAACCGACCTCGATAAAGTTCTAAAAGAGAAAAAGGTAAACACGGTGTTTCTTTGCGGGTTGAGCGCCGTTGGATGTGTGCTGGCTACATATATCGGTGCCGAGAATAACGATTATTCGGCATTCTTTGTAAAAAACGCCCTTATAAGCAACAGCTCTGCATACACTAAAAACATTGAAGACATCTTTGAAGCTCTGGGATATGATGCTATAAATACAATGCTGGATAATGCAGAGAAATAAAAATTTATCAACATAGGTAGAGACGCCTCGGTGAGTCGTCTCGAAAACTAATAAAACCGTAAACGTAAAAGCCCTACCCGAGACAATGCCATTTGTCTGCCTTTAGTGTAATGTCGTGTCTTTACGTACTTTGCCTCCTTTACGGTTTAAAAAGATTTACCGCAAAGTTCGCTAAGGAGACGCTAAGAGCCACGCCTTCGTTCTATAATACGAACTACGGCGGGCAGGCGCAGAGAATTTTAAAGCCAACCGCCTAAATCCGACCAAGACTCCATAGAAAAAATTGTAGCTTTTAAATAATTGTTTTGAGATTTTACAATTGAAATTTTGTCGCTTATGTTTTAAATCAACCAAAGAAAGAACATATAAAAACCAAACAGCGAAAAAAACGTACCGCTTTTGTATAGAGTTAAAATGAAGACAAAACCTTCTGCTCTAATCCCCGTCGAAAGAATAACCTCAAAGATTTATCTCATAAGGAATGAAAAAGTTTTATTTGACTTCGACCTTTCTGATTTATACGGTGTAGAGACATCTCAGCTAAAAAGAGCTGTCAGAAGAAATATCGACAGGTTTCCAGATGACTTCATGTTTCAATTAACAAAAGGAGAAATGGAAGTCTTGAGATGCCAATTTGGCACCTCAAGTTGGGGCGGAAGAAGATACCGTCCGTTTGCTTTTACCGAACAGGGCGTTGCTATGCTTTCGTCAGTTCTAAACAGCGAGCGTGCAGTACAGGTAAATATTGCAATTATGCGTGCGTTTGTCCAGATGAGAAGATTTCTTCAAAGCAATGATGACCTGGCAAAGAAATTGAGCGGACTGGAGAAAGAGACAACAAAGAAATTTGCCAAGCAGCAAAAACAGATAAAAATAGTTTTCGAAGCTATTAAAGAACTAATGGTTGAAAGAACAAAACCTAAAAGTAGAATTGGATTTTAATAAAGCTTACTTTGTAGACAGAATTCGTCGCAATCTGACGATCGAACTCTGCGAAATTCTTGGCGCCCTTAGCGGTTTAAAAGATTTACCGCTGAGGTACTAAGGGCGCATAAAATTTTGAAACCAATTGTACAAATCCAACTAAAATTTCGCGGAAAAGTTCGTAGCTTTCACATAACTGTTTTGAGCTTTTAATGAAAAGCTCAAGCCTATTACGCTGTTTAGCAAATAAGAAATAATTGTTGAATGAAATACCCACTTACTCTTAAGTATGCAACACGTAATTTCTTTAGGAATCTCTTATGAAATCATTCCTTATTAAACAAATTTTTAATGTTGATGATATAATTTCATATACCGAACTTGTTGCTGCTGAAGGAGTTAACCTTCAAAAAGGGATGAATTTCAATGTAAAGCCTGACTATTCTGTTCTTTTAATGTCTTTAAGAAAAAACGCGCCATATGCAGACGAATACGATGAAAAATCAAATACACTAATCTATGAAGGTCACGATGTGCCTAGCAATTTGGCTAAAGATCCAAAGTCAGTAGACCAACCTTTGTTAACCCCAAAAGGTTCGTTAACAGAAAACGGAAAGTTTTTTACTGCTGCTCATTCTTACAAAATGAAATTGATTAAACACCCCCATCAAGTAAAAGTTTATGAAAAGATAAAAGATGGTGTTTGGTGTTACAAGGGGTTTTTTCATTTAGTTAACTCTATCATACAACTTGACAGCAAAAGAAACGTATTCAAATTCTATTTACTTCCTATTGAAAGAAAATCATTGAAACGCGAAGAAATAATTCCGCATACCAGATTAATTCCAACGGAAATAAAGGTAGAGGTTTGGGCAAGAGATAAGGGTCAATGTGTAAGATGGGGTTCAAAAGAGAACCTCCACTATGATCATGATCTGCCTTTTTCAAAGGGGGGCACTAGTCTCACGGCAGCTAACGTCAGAATTCTTTGCATGAAATGCAATCTGAAAAAGTCAAATAAAATTATATCGATCCCACCAATTCTTTTTCCATGAAAAAGTATATTTTAAATATTGCTGTGCGCCTTAGGACATTTTTGGACAACTACCGGAATTAATTTTTTCACAACAAAAAAGGAACACAAATGCAAAGATACATCGCCTTCCTCCGCGGGATAAACGTAGGCGGGAAAAACATAATTAAAAAGAATAAAATGTAGGGAACGATTATATATCGTTCCCCAAAACAAGGACGGATTTATACTTGTTTACTAAT
>CAZRIQ010000257.1:0-4379 GCA_964600175.1 uncultured Melioribacter sp.
AAGACAACCTCAATTCGACCTCCCCGTTATTCGTTGAGATTCTGCTGCTTGAACCCGATGATGGATTCAATTCAACATAAACATCACCCGAAGCGGTTTTAGCTTCCACGCTTCCGTTAATGCTGTATAGTTTCATATCACCGCCGTTTGTTTTAGCGATCACACTTCCGTTGGCACCTTTTAAAGACAGATCACCCCCGTACGTTTCTATTCTTACGCTTCCATTCACCTTGTCTACGGAAATATCACCACCGTAAGTCTGAAGATCGGCATTGCCGCCGACGTTCCCTGCGGTTATATCTCCACCGTATGTTTTTGCACTCACGCCGGATGTGGAATTGCCGATTTTTATTTCTCCGCCCATTGTATTTATCAAGGCGCGGTCCCCAGATATATCATCCACCGTCACATCGCCGCCGTTGGTACTTATTTTCAATGCGCCGGTAACTTTGCCGGTTTCAATTTCTCCGCCCATTGTATACAAATTGACCTTTCCCTTCACGTCGTTTACAGATAGACCTCCGCCTTGCGAGCTGAAATTAACCTCCCCCACAAGATTCCCTTTCAGTGAAATCCTACCACCGGATGTAGAAACTGAAAGGTTAAAATTTTTGGGCACGGAGATACGAAATGTTGCACCGTCGGACCAGCCCCAGTCGGAATCATATTTTACATTAATGGTATTGCCGGATTGGTAAATGTCAATATCCTTACCGCTGTCTTCATTTAATCCTTCTACTTTAACCGTAACTTCGTTTTTATCCCACGTTTGAATTTTCACATCACCGGGATTTACATCAACAACCAGTTTACCGCCGGCGTTGGCTTTGAACGTTTTCGTTATTACTTTGTCATCCTGCTTAGCAAAGCAAAATGACGTTGCAAAAACAAGTAACAAAAACGCCACTGATATTTCATTTACTCTTTTCATGTTAATTATTCTCCTTCAGAAGCGACGCTGCACGAATTTTTACAAAACCGTTCTCGTCGTGTTCTGACTTTTTATTTAATACATTTCTAATTTTTTCATCAAGTGTGTTGCCCTGCACTTTAATATCCGCAAGCACATTAATTGCGGCTACGCGCATCCCTGAATTTTTGTCGCGAGAAAGCACGTAGAGCAATGCGTCCCGGATATCCTGATCGAATGAAAATTTTGTCAGGGCATTCAAAGCTTCCCTCCGAACACCTGGATTTTCATCCGTCTTAAGAGCACTTATCAAAGCATATTTAATTCTGGGATCGGGGATAAATTTGTTGTTCTCCGCTTCGGAAGCAATTGCGCTTACGGTTTTTATTCTTGCACCTGTATTGGTTTGTGATTCAATAGTCTTTGCCAAAATATTCTGTATCGCAGGGTCGCTAAACTTTCCTTTATAACTGATCGCTTGTGGTCCACCGAGATTTATTTCTATATCGCCGTTGTCGCTAAACGGATTTGGAAATTTGATGCTCGATATTTGATTACTGTTCACGTTATCGACATTGATCGAATGCGAACTGTTAGGAACCGGATTTTGGTTTCCAATCACTGTATAATATAGATAACCAATGGACAGCGCTAAGACTACCAAAGCTGCCCCCCCGAAAGCAGCTTTATAGTTCTTCGTAAAAACATTTTTGAAAAGGGTAACCAATTTATGCATGAGGGAAACATCCTCAGGCAAGTTTCTGATCATCCGCATTAAAGCTCCACGCGCACTTACCAATTCCCTTTCATTAGCCGGTGAGGGCCGGGTTTCGGTTAAAGCGGCGTAGAGCTTTTTTATTTTTTCGTATTCTTCTTTTACCGAATTATCTTCATCTATAAGTTTTTCTACACCTGCTTTTTCCGTATCGGAAAGTTCATTAAGAACATACATGTAAAGCAATTCTTCTGTTTTTTCCTTTTTCATCTTAAGCCTCGTAAAACTTTACTTATCAATTATTCTTTTTAATTGATGCCGCATCTTGCCGGTTGCGGTGAATAAATACCTTTTCACTGTTCCTTCGTTGCACTTCATCATTTCCGCAATTTCCCTAATCTTATAATCATTATAATATTTCAACGTGAAAGCCATTTTCTGCTGTGGAGGTAAAGTTTCCAACGCCTTATTTATGTGTTTAGACAGATCGTTCGAAAATGTTAAAGTATCCGTCATATCATTGCCCGGAAGTTGCTGAGAAAAAGTCGTCGACTCATCTTCATATACATTAACTTCTTTATCAATCGACTCGTGATCTTCTCTTTTCTTCTTTGATTGATAAGTGATGCAAACATTCGTCGTTATTCTAAAAAGCCATGTAGAAAACTCACTCTGGAATCGGAAATTTTTCAAGCTCTTAAAAACTCGCAGAAAAACTTCCTGGTAAATATCTTTCGCATCGTCGTCATCGTTCCTAAAAGATTTTGCTATGTTCAAAACGTGCTTATCATATCTATAAACAAGTTCTTCAAATGCTGCCATATCTCCCTTCTGGGCTTTTTTAATTAATTCAAAATCATTTTGACTCATTTTCTCACCGGCTACTGCTCAATTAGACCCGAATTCATAAAAAATGGTTGTATTTAATTTATGAACAAAATATTCAAAAAACGTGAAAAACCTCATTATTGTGATAACTCTATGTTGAAAAATCTGTGGGTCACAGAAAAATCACTTGACTATACGAAAGTCTTCGTATATGTTTCTACGAAACCTTTCGTAAGAAGGTTCGTCTTAATCAATGGCAAACAAAAAGGTCTGGTAATGACAAAAAAAATAGCTCCCAAACCTACAAACGCCGAACTGGAAATCCTCCAAATTCTCTGGAGCGAAGGTCCCTCCACGGTAAAGGTAATCAACGACAGGCTAAGCGAAAAAAAAGAAGTTCGTTATACAACCACACTCAAACTTATGCAGATAATGTTAGAGAAAGGACTGCTTAAGAGAAATGAACAAAACCGGAGTCACATTTACGTACCAACGATCCAGGAAAATGAAACTCAGAAATTGTTGTTAAACAAACTAATGGAAACGGCTTTCGGCGGATCGGCAATGAAACTTGTAATGCAGGCTCTCGGCAACGGGAAAACCTCAAAAGAAGAAATAGATCAAATAAGAGAATATCTAAAAAAAATTGAGAGTGATAATAAATGAATTACCTCAACAATTTTTTACCGGACAACTTAATCAATGCACTTGGGTGGACTTTGCTTCACTCAATTTGGCAAGCCGGTTTGATAACAATACTCCTCGCTGTTGCGTTATTCTTAGTCGGCAAAAAGAACGCACAGATAAGTTACGTTTTTTCAACAGCCGCACTAATGATGGTTTTGTTCTCTGCATGTTTTACATTCACGAAATTGTATTCAAACAATGAGGCGTTGGATAAAAACACTCTTGCAATTGTGAGCAGCATCCAACAAGAAAACATCGCTGAGGTAAACGAAGAAAGTGAGGCAGCTGCGACAAACAGCAGCTTTCGGTTTGTAGATCAATTGAAAAATTTCTTCAACAAAAATTTAAACTCAATTGTACTTGTTTGGTTATTCGGTCTGCTCTTTCTCACAATTAGATTTTTCGGCGGGCTTGCATATACGCAAAAGCTCAGAAAAAAAGGAATTGTTCCATTGCCAGATTCATGGGACACAAGCATTTCCGGGATGGCATCGGTACTTAATCTTAAAAACAAAGTCAGCGCATTCGAATCTTCATTAGTAAAAGTTCCGGTTGTTGTCGGTTATTTCAAACCCGTTATACTTTTCCCAATCGGGTTCGTCTCAGGCTTGCCGGTAAACCAGGTTGAAGCAATTCTGGCACACGAACTCGCGCATGTATTCAGGTTCGATTTCCCAATAAATTTGCTTCAAGCCGTTTTGGAAATAATTTTCTTCTTCAACCCGTTTGTCTGGCTTATATCAAACAAAATAAGAGAAGAGCGGGAAAACTGCTGCGATGATATTGCAGTTTCACTTTGCGGCAATTCAATTTCGCTCGCAAAAGCGCTTGCTAATATCCCGGTTTATTCAGGCAGCACCATCTTAGCACTTTCAATAATAGGAAATAAAAATAAACTGCTTGGGAGGATAAAGAGAATGACACAGTTAAACGGTACTCCTCCAACTCCAGGGGGAAAATTCATTGCGGCATTAATAATAGTAATGCTTTTATTCGGGACATCGTTTATTGTAAAAAAAGTTTCTACAGATAGAAACGTTAATCTTGCAAGTACATTCGTATTGGAAGGTTCTGTAGAAACGGCAGCCGTTGAACCACCGATAATCAATACCCACAACGATACAACAAAAAGTATAAGGGAAGGCTACCACACTTTGAAATTCCATCACGATATTGACGGTGAAGAAAAAAGATTCAAAGTAAAGATAGACGACGGCAAACTGGTTTCTCTTTATATCG
>CAZRIQ010000258.1:0-4372 GCA_964600175.1 uncultured Melioribacter sp.
CAACAACATAAGACCCTAATCTTACACCTGAAGTGATATCATTTATCTGTGTTAAAACAGATTCATTTGAGAAAAATGAGAAATCGTCTTCCTCGGTAGGAGACAATTTTCTTATCGTTCTAAAATATCCTTCTGCCGTTTCTATCAAATTATCATAATCTTCTTTGCCGTAAGACATAACCGTAATATTTATACTCCGGTTTCTTTTTCCGTAAAAAGATTGAAATGTTGTGAGCGGAATTATTGCAAAATTATCCTGGCTTTGCCCGAAGAAACCGCCCTGTTTTTCGAGGACACCGATAACTTTTAGTTTATGTCCATTTACTTTTACTTCCTGACCGACCGGGTCTTGATAATCGAAAAGGGTCTTGGCGATATCGGCACCTAAGACAATAATTTTCTCATACCGTTGAATATCTCTTTGATTGATTGCCCTGCCTTCGTCTACAACCCATTTGTTGTTTGGGAACGCATCTACGGTAACACCTGCAAACGAAACGTTAGGATTCGTTTCCTTGTTTCCATAACTAAATACTTTGCCGCCGGACCATTGTTCTGCACCTATATGCTTTGCTTCGGTAAGTTTTGCTTTCAAAGCATAAAACTCTTCAATGGTTATATCGGGTCGGTTTCTATACTTAGCAAAACTACCGGGTCCCCCGGATTGAATTGCCGGCCATTTCTGAATCTGGAAAGTGTTTTGTCCCAACTGGGAAACACCTTCTTGAATGCTTGTCTGGAGCATTTCGATAATTGTACTTATTGCTATGACCGAAAATATTCCAACAACAATTCCCAAAATTGTAAGTGCTGAACGAAGTTTATTCGAACTCAGGGAGTTAAAAGCTACTTTAAATAATTCTAAGATTTCCATTATTCATACCTCAATGCTTCTACGGGATCTAATTTAGATGCAGTATATGCAGGCGCAAAGCCGGAAATAACGCCGGTTAATAAAGAAATTACTACTGCAAGAACCACTGCGTCCGCCTGAACAGAAGTTGGTAAAAATTGGTTGACAATCATGCTTGCCAATAATGCGACAAGTAAACCTACAAACCCGCCCAGCAAACAAATAATAGCCGATTCGGATATAAACTGTCCCAGTATAGCTCTCTTCTTTGCACCAATAGCTTTTCTTATACCTATTTCCTTAGTTCGTTCCTTAACCGAGACGAACATAATATTCATTATCCCGATGGCACCAACAAATAATGCCAATCCCGTAATAAATATGCCGGCTATTTGTATAACTCCGATCGTACTATTAATGTTATCGAGTAAAGCTTCTTGCTGGTTGATTGAAAAATCATTCTCCTCGTTGTAAGCTAAACCGCGGACTCTCCGCATCACTCCTATTGCTTCTTCTTTAACAGCACCCACCATTTTACTATTTGGCGCTCTAACATTTATTGTAACACTTCTGAAAGATTGTCTCTGCATATATTTAAAAATATTTTGAATAGGAGTGAATACCTGGTTATCGGGATTGAAATTACCCATAACCCAGCTTCCTTGTTCCTCAAGTACTCCAACAACTTTAAACTTCTGCCCTTTTATTTTAATATCTTGATCAAGAGCATGACCGCGAGGGAATAAATTCTTAGCTACAGTGTATCCAAGAACAGCAACACTTCTTCCTCCCTTACTTTCAAGTTCATTAAAAAATCTTCCTTCTTCGAAAGTTAAGTTTGTTGTACGTATATAATCGTCGGTAGTACCGGTAATTAAAATATATTCAATTGTTGTATTCTTATACTTCAACGTTTGAGTAGTCCAAATTGTTGGGGCTATGGCAACAGGCAGCTTTGCTAATTCCTTATATTTTTTATAATCCTCTAAAGTCAGGTTCCTACGGTTTCTCAATTCCCACCAAGGGACATCGTTATTGAACCATTCCCACTTGTCGATATATAAATTATCCGAGCCAAGTGAAGAGACACCTACTTGGAAAGCAGTATCAATTCCTTTTATTGCAGTGGACATCAAAACAACAGATGCAACTCCGATTACAATTCCAAGGGTAGTAAGAACGGAACGGACTTTATTGGCGCGTATAGCTCTAAGAGATATCAGCAAACCTTCTTTTAGTTCGAACAAATAGTTTCGCATTTATTCCCCCACCTTTCAATTTTTAAGATACTTCTTGTTTTTTACCGTTAGGAATAACACGTTTAGGTACTCTCTCATCCTTCTCAATTAAACCGTCTCTAATCCTTAATATTCTTTCAGCGTGTTCGGCAATATATTCTTCGTGAGTAACTAAAATTATTGTATTACCCTTTTCATATATTATATTGAATAAAGTCATTATATCTTCACCGGTTTTTGTATCGAGATTACCTGTAGGTTCGTCGGCAAGAATTATTGAAGGTTTAGTAACCAATGCTCTTGCAACTGCAACCCTTTGCCTTTGACCGCCGGATAATTCGTTAGGCTTATGATGAATCCTGTCACCAAGTCCGACATCTTCAAGAGCGGCAACGGCTCTTTCTTTTCTTTCCGATGCAGGAACGCCGGCATATATAAGAGGAAGTTCTACATTGTGCAGTGCATTGGATCTCGGCAATAAATTAAAAGTCTGAAATACAAAACCGATCTCTTTATTTCTGATCTTCGCCAACTCATTATCATTCATCTGGCTTACATTATGTTCATTGAAATTATAGATGCCGTGAGTGGGTGTATCCAAACAACCGAGGATATTCATCAATGTTGATTTTCCGGAACCGGAAGGACCCATTATTGCCACGTATTCATGCTTATCTATAGTCAATGAAACATCGCTCAGAGCATGAACTTCCTCTGTTCCTACCTGATATATCTTAGCTATATGTTCAATTGTTATTATATTCATTTTATGCTCAATTTTTAGTGGTTAAGAATTTACTTTTTCCTGTCCTTTTTTCTTTGACGTAACGGATACTTTAGAACCATTTTCCAAATCTTTGGAAATTGCTCTATAAGGACCGCTTATAACATCTTCCCCACCACTCAAGCCACTTTCGATTTCGATATATGTATCATCACTGATACCGGTTTTTACTTCCACCATTTTAGCAGCACCATCTTTAACAATGAAAACTACTTCCTTCGGTTTATTGTTTTTTCCATTCTTTACATTGTTAGTTGTAGCAAGACCACCGTTATCTTCATTATTTTCTTCCTGCGTCATCTGAGGACCTTCCGTTCTTGCCGTAACACTTTGAATTGGTACCGAAACTACATTGTTTTTTGTTTCCGTTTGAATATCTGCGTCACAAGACATTCCCGGACGAATACTGTTATCAGGCGATAATAATTTAATTTTTACTTCAAAGTTTACAACCTCGTCTTGAGTACCGAGCCCAGTTGCCACAGCACTATTACCAATTTGAGTAACTATTCCTTTAAACACTCTATCGCCGAATGCATCAATACTTATTTTAGCAGTATCACCAACTGAAACCAACACAACATCGTTTTCATCAACATCAACTGTTGCTTCCATATCTCCCAAGTCTGCAACGGTAAGTAATTCAGTACCGGGGCTATAACCGCTTCCCAAAACACGTTGACCCAATTCAACGTTTCTCTTACTTACTGTTCCATCCAACGGCGAGTATATGTAAGTCTTATTCAAATTTTCAGTTGCCTCATTTAGTGCAGCTTCAGAATTGGCAACAAGAGATTTTTGAGCAGTATATTCACCAAGTCGCTGTAAATAATTTGACTTTGCTAAATCAATGTCGGCATCACTTGCTAAGCCTTTATCGAATAAACCTTGAGCTCTTTTATAATCAGCTTGAACTTGATCTAAAGCGGCTTTGCGGGAATTCAATGAAGCCTGAGCCTGATTCAAAGTTGCTTGAGCTCTATTTTTTTGAGCAACATAAATATCGGGTTTTATTCTGAGTAAAAGCTGACCCCTTCGAACATTGTCCCCTTCTTCTACCGGCAAATCTACTATCTCACCGGTTGCTTCGGCACTGATTGTAACTTGGAAAACCGGATTTATTTTCCCCGTAGCCGAAACAACTTGTGTTATTGTTCTTTTCTGAACTTGCTCGGTCTGAACTTGTACAATCTCTTCTTTACTACCGCCAAAAGCTACAAGCAGTATTACAACTACCAGCAATAGTCCTAAACCGCCGAATATGAAAAGTTTTTTCTTATTCTTCTTCTTTCCGTTTGCCATTTTATTTAGCTCCTTTAAAGTTTATTCGTATTTCTTATATTCAAGTTTACCGATAGAATTCATAAGAGCATCTTTCGAATTATAGAAATTATACAGCGCATCGATTTTGCTTCTTAAAGCATCCGTATAATCCCTATCGGCTTGTAAAACATCCAATATAGTTCCTGAACCCAGATTATATCTCTCCTGGTTTAC
>CAZRIQ010000259.1:0-4361 GCA_964600175.1 uncultured Melioribacter sp.
CGGTTTTGTGCTGAATCAGAATTACCCGAACCCGTTTAATCCAACAACAACAATAAGCTTCACCATTGCAGATGTAGGGAACGCAAATTTTGCTTTCCCTGCCAAGGTACAACTAAAAGTGTATGATGTGCTGGGAAAAGAAGTAACAACGCTAGTTAACGAAGAAAAACAACCGGGAAATTATGTGGTTACTTTTGATGCGAGTAGTCTTTCAAGCGGCGTTTATTTCTATCGCATAGCGATCCATTCGGACAGATTAACTGCCGATAGCTATTCGGAAACAATGAAAATGCTTTACTTGAAATGAGACTAAAATTGTTATTTAATAAAAATAGTGCGGAAACAAATTACTAATCCTGCCGAAACGCTTCGCCGGCAATGTAAGTATCAAAGAATTCCTGAAACCGTATAATCTTGCCTTCTTTAAAAGTGAATAGATGAATAAAGTCCGTCTCGTAAATTTTGCCTGTTGGTTTGGCAAGACATTTAGTATAACCAACGACAGCGACTGAGTCATTATCCGCCAAGAACTTTTGAGGAATAAGAACAAGAATTTGTTCCGACTGGCGACCAATGTTTAACCACTCCAGAAACCCGGCTTGTCCATGCCTTGTACCCCCAGCAGGATTAAACGGATTAGACGGCTCAACCCATTCAATATCAGTGCTTAGTAATTTCAGAATCGTATCAATATCGCGCTTATCGAAAAGTGTATATACTTGTCTGACAATTCCAATGTTGTTTGACAAACGATCACTTTGATTCTTATCGGTCATTATGCTCTCTTAGTTACTATAACGGGACGATTAACTTAACTTCCTTTTCGAAAAAAGAAATACGGTATTAAAAACAACCGATAGACCTAATAACAGTCCGCTCATAAAAGAAGCAATACTGCTTTCTTCCACGAAACGATTAAGAATAATACCAACGACTAAAGAAAGTGATCCGATTATAAGAAAAAATTTTTTGTCCTTCATTTTGATTTCAGTTTTCCTAAAATGAATTTCGGAAAATTCATACTTCGACATTAAATTTATTTAAGATCGTCGGCTTTTAAATCGGGCTTTGGAAACCGAACAGCCATCTGAATTTAAATTTCTTTTCCCCCGGCAGCGGACTGCTCACATAAATAGGAAAATCAATATTTATTGAATTGATACCGAGTTTTGTCAAAAATGAAAACAAGTTCGAACCGGAGTATGCAATTGCATTTACTCTCAAAGGTAACTTGATTGAAAAGCCGTAATCAAAAAGAAATTTATCCGCCCTTATCTTTTCAGTTTTATTCCAAACATTACCTGCATCTGCAAAAAACCATGTCGTCTTGTTCAAAATATTTCCAATAATAGGAATATATTTAAACAAAAATCCAATACTTATTTCAGAATTGAACGAAGTAATTCCGTCGGCAAAATTATTTTGATTATAATAACCGCGCATATAACCGCCGCCGTTCGGGATGGACCTTTTTTGTCTTACCGAATTGGAAATGATACCGGGTGTACGGTAGATATAAGAAGAAAATTCTTCAATAGGATTTACAGTCGCAAGATAGTAGCCCTCCGCTGCCGGAAGTGTATTAGGAGAATATCCAATATACTGGCGTAATTTTATTTCTCTTATTACCGGAAGCCAAATCCGTTCGGTTAAATCAAATGTTGCTTTCTGAAATTCGTCTTTCCGGTTACCGGCTAATAATACAAAACCCGATTCAAAATCAGCAGAAGAATTAAAGCTCATCCAGTCGTTGTTATTATAATAAGAAAATCGCGCATTAACCCAGAAATATTTTCTTTGTCTTACGGAATCGGGAGACGGTTTTAGTATCTTGTCAAATGCAGCGGGATTAATATACCTGTCGTCATAAGCATCAAAATAATTTGCAGAAACAGAAGTATTACAAACAGGTGCATAGTTGTATGATTTAAACACCTTCTTAAAAGAAATATTACCGCCTCTTCTCCCTTCGTAATTAAAGTACCTTAATGAACCTGTTGCAAGCGGTCCGAAAAACCCAAACTCATCACTGAGAGTTAGATCACCCCCCGTAGAACCTTTAACAAACTTCATCCCCTGCGTAACGGTAAGTTCAAAATTTTTCCTGCCGGTGAAATATGTCCCTTGCAAGTTCAGTCCCAGTTTAAACCCGTCTACATTATTGAAGCTGAAAGCCGGAATCCAATAAACCGTATATTCATCGGGACGCGGGAGTTTAAGAATGCTTACGAGCGGATTCAAATGGAACGACACCGGCGGAAGAATCGCCGTCGAATTATTAAGCTTGTTAACGTCAATCAGCCGGAGCTCGGGATCAATTACGGCGCTCTCGGGTTTAGAATCGAAAATAAAAGTTTTACTCACACTCGCCGGACCTTTCAAAAAATCTTCAGCCTCAAATTTTGCGGTAGTATCGGTTCCGTTTGCCAAATGAACAACGACATCGCACGGCATTATTGCATCTTCAACGCGCTTAATTGTAATTACTGTTTTATATTTGCCGTCTTCGTTTCTGTAATTAATATTGTAGAGTGCATAATCAAGTATTACACTTCTTACAAACCATTCATTGAAGAACCATGAAAGATCCTTCTTGCGGTTGTATTTATAATTTATTTCTTCGGCAAGGTTAACAAAATCTTCAGAGTATACATGTTTAAACCTGTACCTCTTAAAATATTCATGGAATAATTCCGCGAAAGCGTCCTCGCCCATAACATACCTAAGCATCGAAAGTATGCACTCTGTTTTCTGATAAGAATTAATTTCATAGTTATACGAACTTTTATATCTATCTGAATGAGTAAGTATAGGTTCCTGAAGTCCGGTTAATTGATTTTCTACCATTTGATAATAATAATAGCTATATATATCAAAAGGCGGTAGAAGAGATCCGAGTAACCCGGTTGCATTAATTAAATTATTCTCTTTCCCGTACATTTCCTCTACGGCTTTCATGGTCCAGTAATCGGTAACTCCTTCATCCATAAATGCATATTTTGTCTCGTTGGAATTAATTGTCATTGGGCACCAGTTATGCCCGATCTCGTGAATTATAACCATCGCATTAATTTTATAATAAAGTTCGTTGGGAGTGGAAGCGTTAACATAAGTAATTCCCGGGTATTCCATTCCCCCGCCCATGTTGTAAATCGCAACTACAAAAACATTTGGGTACGGATATTCTCCAAACCTCCTCGAAAAGAATTTAACGGATTGGACAGCAGCTTTCATTCCTTCATCAACGTAAAAAGTTTCATTGTCTTTCGGGTAAACGGTGTTTATCATAGCCCCGTTAAAAGCCTGCGCATCCCATACGCGGTTCTCAAATGCAGCAAACGCAAATGTGCGAACCGAATCTGCTTCAAATTTCCACGTCTTTTTGACACTATCGTTTCGTGCCGGGGGATTTAATGTTTGATCGTAAATCCGAACGCGGCTGTCAGACGTTTTTGCCGAATCCAAATTTCTAATTGCTTCTTCAGGCAGCACTTCGTTCGGGTTAAGCAAACGACCCGAATAAAACACAAGATAAGATGCCGGCAAAGTAACGTTCACCTCGTAATTGCCGATCTCTTCGTTAAACTCGCCCTGTCCCAGATATTGATCTATCTGCCAGCCGAGTTTATCGTAAACGCACACGGCGGGAAACCAATGCGCAATTGCATAATCTCTCCCATAACGACCCATCCTTAACGAAGTTGCAGGAACTGTTTCTTCAGCTTCTATTTCAATAGTAACTGAATCTCCCGGCTTAAGATTTTCTTCGAGGGGAATTTTCATTATTGTATTATCAACATCATAGCTCTCAACGGATTGTTCATTCACCTTAACACTTTTTATCTCAACTCCATCTGTTACCTCGGAATTTGCTACGTTGTTGTATTTCTCTCTGCCGTAGCTGTCTTTTGTAAAAATATTCCAGTGGAGCCGCATGTAAACTTCTTTCAGCGTATCCGGCGAGTTATTTGTGTAGGTCATTACCGACCTAAACACAAGGCGATGATCAGCCGGCTTTAGTTCGGCATTAATCTTATAAGATACTTTCTGCTGGAAATACTCACCGGCAAATAGGTTGGTTAAACAAAGCAATGAAACGAAAAGTAACTTGATCGGGCGCATATATCCCCCATAGTATGGAATAATTTATATAAACTGCCGCGAACACTAATCGGGCAGCTTAGTTGCGTACAATGATAACTGTCTTTATTTATAAATTAAACGGCTATCCGTACTACAACTTAACGCGCTAAAAGTAATCCCAATATATAAGGGGCGGTCAACACGATGTTAGCTGCTTGGTCTCCAAAATCTTTTGCAACTTAGTTCATTCGCTTATGAAATTCAAACATGCACCTGAC
>CAZRIQ010000260.1:0-4356 GCA_964600175.1 uncultured Melioribacter sp.
TACTTGAGCCACTGAAAGGCAAATTTGATTTTACCCTTGTTGATAGCATTATAACATCAGCACGGCAGTACAATATGAAATTGGTCTCCCTATGGTTTGGTACCTGGAAAAACAGCATGTCGTGCTATGTTCCGTTGTGGATAAAAACCGATGAACAAAGATTTCCGCGGGCAAGGCAAAAGGAGGGAAAAGCCGAAGAAATCCTTACAGCGTTTAACAAAACAAATAGAGACGCTGATGCACAAGCATTCGCTAGCCTGATGAAACATATTCGTGAATTTGATGAGAAAGAACAAACTGTTGTGTTAGTTCAAGTGGAAAACGAAATCGGTATGATACCGGATGCAAGAGACTACTGTAAAGAAGCAAATGATTTTTTTGACGCGCCGGTACCCGGTGAATTTATAAAATACCTGAAAGCCAACAAAGAAAATCTTCGTCAACCGCTTTATACATTGTGGGAGAAAAACGGATTTAAAACTACCGGCAATTGGGAAAAAATATTTGGTAAAAGTCTTCAGACCGATGAAATATTTATGGCGTGGTATTATGCAAAATATGCAAATTATGTTGCCGAAGCAGGTAAGAAGGAATATCCGTTACCGATGTATGTTAATGCCGCATTAATTCGCCCGGGATATCATCCCGGTCAATATCCGAGCGCAGGTCCGTTACCTCATCTTTTTGATATTTGGAAAGCGGCGGCACCGCAGATAGATTTTCTCTCTCCCGATATTTATTTCCCAAATTTTGTTGAGTGGTGTACAAAATATAATGTACCTACTGACGGGAATGGGAATTATTCAAATCCGTTATTTATCCCCGAAGCTGGATATAACCATGGAGTGGTGAATGCCTTTTATGCTTTTGCACAGCTAAATGCAATGGGTTACAGCCCTTTCTCAATTGAATCTCTTCAGAATCCGGAAGATAACCGGGTTTCGAAAGGCTATGATGTATTATCACAACTTTCACCTCTCATATTAGCAAATCAGGGCAAAGGAAAAATGGCGGGAGTTCTGCTTGACAGCACAAGCCAGGTAGCAAAAATAAAATTAGGTGATTATGTTTTTAACTTTCACCATGCATACAGTTGGAGATATGCACCGCGCACTGAAGGAGAAAATCCGAGATTCGGGGGAATGATAATAATGGTTTCGCCGGATGAATTTTATATTGCCGGCAGGGGATTAGTTGTAACATTTGAAACAGCCACTGATGATAATCATATTGCAGGAATCGGAAGTAATGAAACAGGGAAATTTATTGACGGCAAATGGATCCCGGGTTTACGGTTGAATGGTGACCAGACACATCAGGGAAGGCATATTGATTTACCCGGCAATACATTCGGCATTCAAAAAGTATTGTTGTATAAATATAAATAGTTATGCAGATTTTTAATTGCTTTTAGAAGTTGTGTTGAAATATTGATTTTGCAATAAATTGAAAAAAAGAATCGTGAAAAAATTTAATTCTTCTTATTTGTCATATTACAAATCGTGGGGAATTTTAACCCATGTTGGTTTTTTAATTCTATTTGCAAGCACAACAATTTTTGCACAAGCGCCATCAAAAATGCGGCAGCGTGTTTCCATTGACGAAGGCTGGAGATATAGGCTCGATAACGGTTACTGCAAAATCACCTGGATTAAAGGAAGCTCAAATAGTTATTATAAGCCGATAATTAAATAACATTTACAAAACAGTTTAGCAGAAACAATATTATGAATTCAACATTTCTAGGGGATAAAAATGAAAAAATATTTCTTATTGATATTGTTTGTTGTTTCTTCGCAATTTTCTCTCCAAGCTCAAACAACTGAGAACAAAATAACAATCGATGCATCTGAACAGGAATATAGGATCGATAAAAATATTTATGGTCAGTTCTCAGAGCATCTCGGTCATCTGATTTATGGAGGCATTTGGGTAGGACCCAATTCTTCTATACCCAACATCGACGGTATTAGAAAGGATGTTGTTGAAGCGCTAAGGGAAATTAAAGTTCCGGTATTAAGATGGCCCGGCGGCTGCTTTGCGGATGAATATCATTGGATGGATGGAATAGGCCCCCGCAAGGATAGACCTAAAATGATTAACACAAATTGGGGAGGTGTTACCGAAGATAATAGTTTCGGAACACATGAGTTTCTTGAACTCTGCGGCTTAATAGGATGCGAACCGTGTATAACCGGCAATGTCGGAAGCGGTATGGTGAAGGAATTATCGCAGTGGGTCGAATACGTTAATTCGGATAATGTTAGTCCGATGACCGACCTGCGCAAGAAGAATGGACGGGAAAAATCATGGGGCGTAAAATATTGGGGAATTGGAAATGAGAGCTGGGGATGCGGCGGTAATATGTTGCCGGAATATTACGCCGACCAGGTAAGAAGGTACGGAACATATATGCATAACTACGGCGAGAATAAAATATTTAAGATAGTAAGCGGTCCTTACGGTGATAATTATAATTGGACTACTGTTTTAATGAAAGAAGATGCTCCCTATTTTGACGGATTAGCACTTCATTATTATTCCTTTGCAAATCAGAATACCGCGACAGATTTTAATGAAGACGGCTGGTTCGATATAATGAAAAAGACTTTGATGATAAATGAACTTGTTGAAAAGCATTCGGAAATTATGGATAAATACGATCCTTTCAAAAGAATTGCTTTGATAGTTGATGAATGGGGAACATGGTACAAAGTAGAACCGGGGACTAATCCGGGATTTTTATATCAACAGAATACGATGCGGGACGCAATAGCCGCAGCATGTAATTTAAATATCTTTAACAATCACTGCGCCCGCGTTCGTATGACAAACATTGCTCAGGTAGTAAATGTACTGCAGGCAATGATTTTAACTAAAGGCGATAAGATGATCCTTACTCCTACATACTGGGTCTTTGATCTGTATAAGGTACATCAAGACGCAATGATGGTCCCGGTTAAAGTATCCTCAAGTGATTATATCTATAATGGCGATAAACTTCCTGCAGTAAATTGCTCGGCTTCCATTGACAACACAGGTAAAATGCATATATCATTGTGTAATATAGATCCGGAAAAATCTGAAGATGTTGAACTTAACCTTGAAAGTTTCAAGACCGATAAAATTTCGGGCAGAATACTTACTGCCGGTAAAATGAACGCACTCAATACGTTTGGTAATCCGGATGAAGTTAAGCCGTCTGATTTTTCGGGTTTCAAATTAACGGGGAATAATTTGAAAGTTAATATGCCGAAGATGTCGGTTGTCGTTCTTGAGTTAGAAGGCAAGGTTGAGTTCAAAAAGAAGGAGATCAAATTAAAAAATTCGGTACACGGTATAGATTATAATTACTATGAATATGACGGAATTAGCCTTCCAAACTTTGTGGATTTAAAGCCTAAGTCTTCCGGTACGGCAGACAGCTTTGTTATTCCGAAAACAGAGAGAAGTGAAAACTTTGCTTTGAAGTACACCGGCTATATAAAGATACCAAAAGACGGTTTATATACATTCTATACCACATCCGATGACGGGTCCGCGGTTTTAATAGACAACAAATTGATAGTTAATAACGATGGGCAGCATGCGATGGTTGAGAATTCCGGGAATGTTATGCTGAACTTAGGCTTACACAAAATAGAATTATTGTTTTTCCAGGCAGGTGGAGGAATGGGACTTGAGGCAGCCATTAAAGGTCCGGATATGGAGAAACAAACTATTTCAGCGGACATGCTGTACCGAGAAAATTAAAGAAACAACCTGTGAACTGTTATGAATAAAAACGTTGTATTTTCGATTCTAATTTTCTTTTCGACAATTCTATATGCACAGAATTTTACAGATTATGCTTTAACTCCTCCTATGGGTTGGAATAGCTGGGATTGTTACGGTCCAACCGTTACCGAACAGGAAGTTAAAGCAAATGCTGATTATATGGCTGCCCATCTAAAAAAGTACGGCTGGGAATATATTGTGGTTGATATCCGCTGGTATATAGAAAATCCCAAGACTCACGGTTACAACGAAAAAGACCCTATCATTGTTATGGATGATTACGGAAGACTCATGCCTTCGATTAATCGTTTTCCTTCTTCTGCCGGAGGTAAAGGGTTTAAACCGTTGGCGGATTATATACATAGCAAAGGTTTAAAACTCGGCATTCATATCATGCGCGGCATTCCTAAGTTAGCAGTTGAAAAGAATACACATATTCTTGGAACTAACTACACAGCTAAAGAAATTTACAGCACTAAAGAATTATGTGCCTGGCTGCACGATATGTATTCGGTTGATGTATCCAAACCCGGTCCACAGGAATATTATAATTCACTTTTTAAATTGTATGCATCGTGG
>CAZRIQ010000261.1:0-4060 GCA_964600175.1 uncultured Melioribacter sp.
AATGCTGCAAAAGAACTACTTTTTCTCATTTTAATTACCTCTATTAATTATATACATGAATTTGATTACTGTTATTTATTTTTCTTGAACTTACTTATTCATTTGCCATCCTCGATTAAAAAATTCATCATCGCTGCCATAAGATTTGTGAGGATTCAAGCGGAACTGCAACGCCGTCGTAGTGCGGTATTACCCTCGCAGTATAGTCTGTCGAAGGCCGGGCCGATGATACCGTTATGTTGTATACGTATTTTTTATCTATGCTTACCGGTTGAGGATTCCGTTTCATTTCATGCTGTTCCGGGCTATTACCGTTAATTCCATCCGCATAAAGTTCTACTCGAACTTCATTCGGGTTTATGTCGTTGAGATATATCTTGACTTCAAATACATGCTGCTGCTCTATGGTTTCAATATTTATTTCGCCGAAACAAATTGAAGCCCATTTTTGATCGAGAGTATTTTGCCAATTTATCAGCTTATTGCCCATCGCACCTTTATCAGAAGAACGTAACCGATATGATGTTGCAGCCGGAAGGTAATGCTGCTCGGTGTATTCGCGTACAGTTCGGTTGGCTGAAAACCGGGGCGTCAACACCGCCATGCTTTCACGAATACGTTCTACCCAAGCTTTTGGAATACCATTCTCATCACGGTTATAAAACTCGGGGATCAACTCGTTTTCGAGCATGTTATAAAGTGTTTCAGCTTCGGCAGCATCCCAAGCCGGGTCATCGCCGTGTTCCTTGCCGTCTCCCAACGCCCATCCAACTTCCGGTGTATATGCTTCCGCCCACCAGCCGTCCAACTCCGACAAATTAACGCCTCCATTGACAAGCACTTTCATTCCGCTGGTTCCGCTTGCCTCCCAAGGACGTCGCGGTGTGTTAATCCAAACATCCACACCTTGCACGAGATGCCCGGTTAGATGCATATCATAGTCGCTAAGGAATACCGCATGCCGGCGCACTTCGGGTTGCCGGATAAAACGAACCCATTCTTGAATCAGTTCTTGCCCTGCTTGGTCCGCCGGATGGGCTTTACCTGCTATGATTAATTGAACAGGTTGCTGAGTGTTGGTCAACAAGCGAAGTAGTCGCTGCGAATCATGCAGCAACAGATTCGGTCTCTTGTATGTTGCGAAACGTCGAGCAAAACCGAGTGTCAATGTGCCGGAGTCAAATAGATATTTTGTATCTTCGACTATTTTTTGCGATGCGCCTGACTCAGCAAGTTGCCGGGACAGCCGTTCACGGGCATAATCAACGAGAGACTTACGGGCAACGTTACGAAATTGCCAGAGCTTTGTGTCAGAGATACGTCGAATGTTTTCGTCCAACGTTTCAGTTGTTCCCAACCAACGGTCTTTTCCGCAAGCTTTAGTCCAAAGTTCGTCGGCTGCCTCCGAATCCCAGGTTGGCATATGCACACCGTTAGTAACGGATCCTATTGGCACTTCGTCTGCGGGCCAGTTTGGAAACAGAGGTTCAAAGAGATGTCTGCTCACCTTTCCATGTAATTTGCTAACACCATTTACCGTCCCACTACCACGTAGTGCAAGATAAGCCATATTGAAATACTCTGAAGAGTCGTCAGAGTTTTTTCGCCCAAGAGCGAGCAAATCGTGAATTGATATCCCAAGTTTTTCCCGAGCATACCAACCGAGGTATTGCTCAATAAGATCTGGGGCAAAACGATCAAAGCCGGCTGCTACAGGTGTGTGCGTAGTAAATAGATTACCGGCTCTCGTAATTGCCAATGCGGTTTTAAAAGGTTGATTTGTTTCTTCCATGAAATTTCTTGCGCGTTCAAGCACAGCGAAAGCGGCATGCCCTTCATTCAAGTGGCAAACTTCCGGCTGAATGTCCAACGCGCGGAGAAGTCGCCATCCCCCGATCCCTAGCATCAGTTCTTGTTTAAGCCGCAACTCCGATCCGCCTCCATAAAGCTCACTTGTAATTCCTCTATGAGCCGGAAAATTCGCTGCGTCATTGGTGTCCAACAGGTAAAGTTTAACTCTGCCGACCTGAACTTGCCAGGCACGCAGCCAAACCGAATAACCGGGTAAGGCAATCTCCAGCCGCAACCACTCTCCATTCTGTTTTCGCAGAGGTATGATTGGCAATTGACCCGGATCATTGTATGGAAAAAGAGCCTGTTGCGCTCCATCCTTATCTATTACCTGGCGAAAATAGCCCTGCTGGTAGAGCAGTCCCACGCCGATTACCGGTACTCCCAAATCACTGGCGGCTTTAAGTTGATCACCTGCCACATTACCAAGCCCACCCGAATATATAGGCAGTGCCTCACTCAACATAAATTCCATACAGAAATAAGCGACACATGTCAAAGGAACTTGCGGATGATTTTTCTGAAACCACGCCGGTGATTCCGCTATGCGATTATTGGATTGTACGAGTTCATTCAGTTCCTTCCGGAAGATGGGGTCAGCCAGAACCTTTTCGAGTTTATCCCGCGAGACAGTCTGCAAAATCACCCATGGATTTTGAGTGAAGTCCCATAATGCAGGGTCAAGCCGCCTCCATACTTCGTCGGCGTAATGACTCCACGACCATCTCATATCCAAAGCAAGTTCGGCAAGAGAATCGATTCCATCAACTTCTGTTGGTAGAAAAGAGAATAGCTTGCTTACACGTGATTGTTTATTCATAGTATCTCCAAACGATTTATCTTTGACGGCATTTCAGTTTGGGTTGCACGAATGAGTATTCATGATTTTGTTTTCATACGTTTAAAGAGCTCATTCGCGGCTATCGTTGTCGATTCCGGAGCCGCATTTGATTTTAATGCCGCCAAAAGAACTTTAAGCAAATCGTTGAAACCATCCTCTTTCTGATTTCGCAAAACATGATGCGCTCCATTTCGCAATGAAACAGAATCCTTTCCACTTTTAGTCAGTGCATGTAATAATGCTGACCAGGCAGCCCTTTTGAATTTTCTTAAAGCTTCGGCTGCCAGCCAAGCCACATCTATGTCACTGTCTTCGAGCGCTTTCACCAACGATGGTATTGATCTGACATCACCAATGGCACCGAGCGTCTTTGCCGCTTCCCAGCGAAGATGATCGAGCTTTGAATTCTGCAACGCCCGGATGAGCGACGGAACTGCAGGTTTACCCAGAACCACTATAGACTTTCTTGCTTTCTGGCGTGTTGCACTGTTCTTACTAGCCAACATGTCCATTAAGGATTCTATGTTTGTGCCGGTCAATTTTTGTTTGTTCATCATTTTTCTACCCACGAATTTTGAACTGTAATTTTCACGCTAAAAATTTATTTCGCATAACATCTAACTAACTCAAATATGAGCCTACACTTTTCAAAAAATTTTGCTTCCTTAATTTTTATTTTAATTATTCCGATAATTTTTTTGTTAAAGTTTTCATCAACTTGTCGAACGGCTTCTCGAATTTTTCCACGCCTTCATCTTCAAGCTGCTGTGTTAAATTGTCTATGTTGATGCCGAGTTCGGGCAGTTGTTCCAGGAGCCGGAGAGCTTCATTGACATCTTGTTCAAGGTTGGAATTTGGATTACCGTGATCACGATATGCGTCAATGGTTTCAAGCGGCACCGTGTTAACAGTGTCCGGTCCGATTAACGGTTCAATGTATTTTACATCGCTATAATTCGGATTTTTTGTACTTGTACTTGCCCAGAGAAGCCGCTGAACAAGAGCACCATTATCAGCCAGTTTTTTAAATCTATCGCTGTTAAAAATCTCTTTGTATATTTGATATGCTGCTTTAGCACTGGCGATTGCAACTTGCCCATGTACCCTCTTCGAAATATCTTCCTTCTTGTCGCCCGGCTTTATGAATTTCTCTACAAGCGGATCTACCAAAGAATCGATACGACTTAAAAAAAAGCTTGCTACCGAGGCAATATTTTTGACAGGTTTACCTTCATCTAAGCGTAGTTCAAGTCCGGCAATGTATGCTTCTATAACTTGTCGATAACGGGGCAGACCAAAGAGTAACGTCACGTTTACATTTATTCCCTCACTAATGAGTTGTCGGATGGCGATAAGACCTTCACTTGT
>CAZRIQ010000261.1:4070-4309 GCA_964600175.1 uncultured Melioribacter sp.
GGGCTTCCTCGATTGTACCTATGGTATCATGAGCCAGATGAGGACTAACCTCCAGACTTACATAACCGTCGCGAAAGTCAGTTTGTTTGTAAACCTTATGAAACAAATCTGCAGTATGCTGCACATCCTCCACAGTTAACGTTTCATATATTTGTTCGATGCTTTTGCCATCTTTTATTAGCTTACGAATTGCTATATCGTAATCATGACTGTCGTCAATAGCCTTCTCGAAAATCGCG
>CAZRIQ010000262.1:0-4306 GCA_964600175.1 uncultured Melioribacter sp.
GGGAAAAAGATTTTCGAAAAGAAAATTTATTTAAGAGATTACTTGCATTAAAGAATTTGGATTTTTTACCTAATGAAGAATCCTTGCCTAAATTATACGAGGCATTAAATAATAAATCGGATTCACTGAGATACTGGGCTGTTCTTGGAATTCATTATAAATCTTTTTCAGCAGAAGAAATATCGAAGGCAAAGAAATTTTTTAATAATATGATTAATGATGAATCTCCTGTTATCCGAATAGCTTCTGCACATGCATTGTGCGATTGGAATGAAGAAACAACGGCAATTCCTCTTTTAGTAAATGAGCTTGAACATCCCCTCGAAAGTGTAAGACTTCATGCCGCAACAGCACTTGATTCGATTGGTGATAAAATAAAACCTTTTGCTGATCAAATTAAGAAAATGATAAAACCTAATGTCGATACTTATGATCAGAAAGTACTAAGACATGCAGTTGAAAAATTAAATGATTGATGCAATCCAAAACAGACAGGAAGGTAAAATTAGGCAGCCCGCTTTGCGGGACTTAATCTTCGGCTTAAGTAAATAAAATAAGTTTCTTGTTTCCGTCTTCGTTCAGATAAAATCGGAACTTCGCTGGACAAATTGGGTTGTTTACATGCCGGAATATTTATATGAAGGCAGGCGGCTTAAATGCATGATCGTTATACGGCAAATATTTGTACTTTGAGTAAAAAGAATTCCATATTGAATCATTTTCATCATCATCAATTTAATAAAAAATATTAAATGACAAACCGACAACGATTCCATGAAACAATGCGCTTTGGCAAACCTGATCGTGTACCTTACTTTGAAGAAGGTATTCGCAAAGACGTTATTAAAACCTGGTATCGGCAAGGTTTGTCCAAAGCAACAAATATTTCTGATCTATTCGAAACTGATCATTCATATGAGATCGATTTAGAGCCATTTACTACTTTACATAAGTATCCGACTTCACATAAAGAACTTGCATCTTTGAGAAAACATTTTAACCTGGAAAATTCAGTTAGATTTTGGATTAAACGGCAAAAAATGATACGCTTATCGCGAAAGGAAGATCATGTCTTATTTCTTAGAGTCCATCGCGGTTTTTTCTTGTCAATGGATGTTTATAATTGGAGAAGATTCACAGAGGTCATATCGTTATTGATTGAGGATCCGGAATTCGTGCAGGAAGCCATGCTAATTCAAGGTGAGTATATAGCGAAATTAGCAGATAAGATTTTACAGGATATTGAAATCGACGCAGTTATTTTTAGTGAACCAATTGGCGGAAACGAAGGTCCATTAATATCGCCAACAATGTATGAAGAGTTTGTTTTAAAAAGTTACAAGCCAATATTAGACGTTGTAAATAAATATGGTATTGATACGATTATATTGAGAACTTATGCCAACATACGAATATTAATTCCATCTATTTTAAGTAATGGATTTAATTGTTTATGGGCTTGTGAGACAAATAGCATCACTATGGATTATCGGGAGTTACGTAAAGAATTTGGTCGTGATTTGCGTCTTATTGGTGGTTTGGATTTGGATGCATTGCGATATGATAAAGAAACAATCCGTAAAGAGATAGAAGAAAAAGTACCTCCGCTTATTGCAAGCGGTGGTTTTATTCCAATAGCCGATGGTCGTGTTCGTAAAGATATTCCTTTTGAGAATTACATTTATTATCGACGGTTGTTAAAACAAATAATCAACAATGAAAATGGATAATTTTAGATAAACTTTTTTTAATTTATAAGCTGTAGCATTATAACAAAGCAATTTCCTGCAATGCTGGACAGGTAAGCCGACAGCCCGCTTTTGGTTGTTAGATTCTAATGGATTCTGACGAGCTGTAGCTTAATTGCCGATTGTTAGCAATATAATTTGAGGAAAAATCATGCTTCAGAGATTAGTTCAAGCGTTAATTCCTTTAGTAATTCTTACATCATGTTTGTCTAAACAATCTTCAACTACGTTTATTGGCAAATTTAATATGGATAAAGATTTATTCCTGGCACATTTCGATTGTAAGACAGATGTTGATGACCTCCTTTCAGCAGCCGGTGTTGCAACAATTTTGTCGGATCCTCGTTTTTCTAATGTACAGTATTATGCAGTTGCCGGTGCTTACGGAATTCAAGAAGGGTTGTACGTCCCGGCAAACGAATTGTTTGATGCTTGTTTTGGGGATAACTGGTCGGATGCGCACGCTAATTTTGAACACGCACTAAAAGAAGAAACCGCTCGGATAATGAATACTCTAAAAGAAGGGGGAAATGTTTGGATTGCCGAAGGGGGACAATCGGATTTTACCGCGGCTGTAATTCGAAACATTAGAAACATCCAGCCCTCACTTCAAACAACTAAACGCATATATGTTGTTCAACATAGTGATTGGAACGAAAGTGTCACAAAGCCGGATGATCTTTCCTACGTTAAAGCGAATAGTTCTTACAATAAAATTCCAGACGGGAATGTAGTTGGTAACGGATCACCGGGGTTGAGAACAATAGAGAAGTTAAACTTGGAGAAATATATTTCAAACCCCAGACTTTTGCACATTTGGAATTTGGCAATAGAAATTGCGAATAAATACAACGGCAAAGACAACCGGTATAAGAATCCCGCTGTTGCAGAGGGAGGGTTGGATTTCTCGGATGTATCTGAGACGTGTTGGATTTTTGGTTTCAATGATATTGTAGATACGGAACAATTTTTTAGGGAGTTTTCTTCATCGTCAGGATTATAAGTAACAGGTTAAATTTAGCAGTGGCAATAAACTCGGCAACACGATTAATTGAAGGAGGTTACAATGAAAATTCGTTTCCTGGTTTATTTTTTGTCGATTATTTTTTTTACCAATTTACTATATGCACAGAATAATCTAACTCCGCATCAAAAAGAATGGCTCGCAAAAGCCTTCAAGTATGAAAAGAGCGGCTGGATTTATCTTCACATCGAAGGTACACCCGAGGAAAGAGGTTTTCAACACGGTTATCTGCTTGCGAATGAAATAAAAGATGCAATAAGAACTTTAAGTGTCGAGTGGAATTACCAAACTTCCCTGGACTGGAAATGGCTGGTGATGAAGGCGGGAGAGATTTTAACTCCAAATATCGACAGCGAAAACACTGCGGAGATAGACGGAATTGTTGAAGGAATGGATGCCGCCGGGGATTCTACAAGCCGTAACGAGATTGTTGCCCTTAACGGATACATAGAGCTCGATTGGTATTGGTGGCCCTCTGTAAAAGATTCCTTAAATATAAATTCAATCGATCGGCCGAAAGAATCGTGCAGTTCATTCATCGCAACCGGAAGCATGACCGAAGACGGTAAAATTGTACTCGGACATAATACAATGATCGATTATCAAGATCCTTTCTTCAATGTTATCATTGACATATTACCCGAACACGGGCATCGAATTCTGATGCAGAGTGCTGCAGGTTTAATTCACAGCGGTACGGATTTCTTTATAACGGATGCCGGACTTGTCGGTTCAGAAACAACAATCGGGGGATTTTTCCCGTTTGAAGAAAAGGGCATTCCGGAATTTTCGCGTGTGCGTCACGCAACTCAATATGCAAATTCAATAGACGAATGGTGCATAATAATGAAAAAAGGAAACAACGGCGGTTATGCAAACGCCTGGCTGCTGGGAGACATTAAAACAAATGAAATTGCAAGACTGGAACTCGGTTTAAAGAACATCGGATTTGAAAAGAAAAAAGACGGATACTTTACCGGCTCCAATGTAGCGGAGGATTTAAAGCTGCTTCGGAGGGAAACCAAAAGCAACGAGACAAATATAAAATTATCTTCTGTTGCAAGACGCGTCCGTTGGCATTCATTGATGAAAAAATATACCGGTAAAATTAATTTGAAGCTTGCGGAACAATTTGAATCCGATCACTATGATACTTATTTAGATTCTACTTTAGCGGACACTCGTACGCTTTGTGCGCACTGGGATTTGGATCCGCAGCTATACTCAGATGACAATCCGTATTATCCGGGAGGAACTGTCGACGGAAAAGTTGTTGACGCAGCAATGGCAAGGCAAATGTCCTTTGTTGCAAGGTGGGGCGCTGCATGTGGAACTGCATTCGACGCAAGTAAATTTTTAGAAAAGCATCCGCAGTTTAACTGGATGAAAAGCATATTAAAGGGTCGTCCTACAGAGCCGTGGACCATTTTTAGTTCTCAAGATAGAATAGAGAAAAAGTAATGGATGCAAAGTTTGCGCACGTAAATATAGTTTCCCAAGACTGGAAGAAACTCGCAGAGTTTTATATAGAAGT
>CAZRIQ010000263.1:0-4284 GCA_964600175.1 uncultured Melioribacter sp.
TGTTGTAAGAGACGCAAACTTCAGGTCATTGCATTACAAAATAGAACCCCAGTTATATCATGTAATGACAGATTTTACTTCCAACGGTGTGAATTTGTATGGTATAATTTTGGTAAAGATCAGTGGTCAAAATCAACAGGCTGCTTTAGCGGCAATCAAAAAGGTGTGGAATGAAGTCAATCCTGGATTCCCGCTGGAAATAAATTTTATGGACCAGAAATACAATCAACTTTACAAGTCCGACCAGCAGACCGGCACGATTGTCAATTATTTCACTTTTCTTGCGATTTTAATCTCATGCCTGGGTTTGTTCGGACTGGCTTCTTTCACTGCCGAGCAGCGAACCAAAGAAATTGGTGTTCGTAAAGTGCTTGGTTCTTCGATCGTAGGTGTTGTAACAATGTTGACAAAAGATTTTACCAAGTGGGTACTGCTTGCAAATATTGTGGCTTGGCCGGTTGCCTGGTTCGCGATGGATGAGTGGCTGCAAAATTTTGCATATAGAATAGATATAAGCTGGTGGATATTTGTTCTTTCCGGAGGAATTGCTTTGGTGATTGCATTAGCGACCGTTAGTTTCCAGGCAATTAAAGCGGCAACTGCAAACCCGGTTGAGTCACTCAGATATGAATGACGAAATCTCGCTGATTTTTAGCGAATGGAGAGTTTGAGATATGAATGAGTGATAAGGTGAATCAACTTGAAAGGAATGTTCGATTGGAAAAAATGAGTATTTAGTGTAATAAAAGTAAATCGGTTTAGTCTAAACCGGATATTGTTTTTCTAAATAGAAGTATAAAATAAAAAGATGGAGATGTGTTATGAGTAAGCATATTTACACAAGAATTTTCATTCTCATCGTTTTTTTATCTACAGGTATCTGCACCATTGCGCAGACTTCATTAAAAGATGAAACTCGTTTTCCCTGGGGAACTGCAACAGGGGGATATATCCAAGACTGGCTGGTCATTGGCGGATTCCCGAATCAAAACGACAAAGGATATGATACTGATTTTCTTAAGGATCAGGGCGGTGAATCTGATATTAAACCCGAAGCTGGAGCCGCCGAAAAATTTCCAAACGGTGAAACATTCAGTTGGAAAAAATATCACTCACCGTACAACTATATTAATTTTTTCGATGTTCTCCAGGAAGGCGAATTTAACAGTAAAGTTATTTATGCATTTACAAAGGTGAAAAGAGAGAATAGCGGAAAAGTAATTTTATCATTTGCTCAAAACAACAGCAACAAACTATGGGTTAACGGTAAACTTCTTTATCAAAGTAGAAATGATCATCAAGCCGCTCTGGACGACAATCAAATTGAAGTTAACCTGGTTAAAGGGGGAAATTCAATTCTGATTAAATCAGTTCACGACGGATGGACATGGGGATTCAGATTCCGAATTATTGAACCGGATAAGTTTTCACTAATCGACGATTTTAAATTATCGCCGAGCGTCGTACAAACTGGCGAGAAAGATAAGTTGGTTATAAAAACCGATAGAACGCTCAACCCGGAAATTCAAAAAATTGATGTTAATGTTAAAATTAGAGTTGCTGGAGGAAAAGTTATTACCGAAAAAAATGCAAAGCGCGGAGAACAAATTTCTTTCGATACAAAAACATGGCAAGATGGAGTTTTTGATATTTGTTTTAAAAGCCACGACACGCATGATGAGATTATGACAGCTTACTTATTTTGGTACAAAGGAGATGCAATTCGCGAAGCTAAAGAACTTTTATCAAGCGTTCCGAAAAATCCGAAAACGCCGGAGGATTATCATCACAGAATGCTTGCTGAAATGCTGACTCAACGATTTAAATTTGATCCAAACAAAATCGACTCATCCATAATACAGAATCTATATTCGCCATTGATGGAATATGAAGAATTATTACTTGATGAAGCTGGCAAGAAGGGAAGCGTTCATGCGAGCGGATTTGTCCGGCTGACTTATATAGATCCGGTTGATAACACACCGCAATTTTGCCGTACATATCTTCCCTTTAATTATAATCCGAAACAGAAATGGGCGCTTGTTGTAATGCTTCACGGGTATAACGGCGATAATCCGGTTTATGTTAATTGGTGGTCTATCGATCAAAGGCATAACAGTGTAGTTGATAAATTTCCTATTATTTATATTGAACCGCATGGAAGAGGCAACACAAGTTATTTGGGAATCGGAGACCAGGATATTCTCAAATGCATAGAACTTGCCAAACAGAAGTTTAGTATTGATGAAGACAGGGTTTATCTGAAAGGCGAATCTATGGGCGGCGGCGGTACCTGGAACGTCGGAACAAGGCACCCCGGACTGTTTGCTGCAATTGCTCCTGTTTATGGCGGATGGGATTATCATGTTGAAATGAGTGAAGAAGGGATTGCAAAACTTTCAGGCCGCTCACTTTTTCAAAATGAAGCAAGCAGTTCTCTTTCTCACGCAGACGCATTGTTAACTACACCGGTTTTTGTTACACATGGTGATATTGATAAATCGGTCGACGTTAATAATTCAAGATACTTAGTCAAAACACTTCAAAGATGGGGATATGATATTCGCTACCATGAATACCCGGGTTTCGGTCATGAAGGAATTGAATATTACGATCAATTAATTCCTTGGTTCCTGGAACATAAACGGAATGCAAATCCGACAAAGGTTAGAGTTAGATCGGCAGATTTGAAATACGCATCCGCACATTGGGTAAAGATTACTCAGTTAGATGATCCAAATTCATTTGTTGCTGCAGAAGCTGAAGTGCTTATCAACAATACGATTAAATTATCGACGGAAAATGTTTTGGAAATTGAACTCACTCCTTCGGCTAAATTGATTGATCCCCAAAAGCCCGTGAAGGTAATTTGGAATGTAAATGATATCCGCGATACAAAAGTTGTAGACGGTAAAATAATATTACATGATAAAAGCTATACACCGGCACCTTTACATAAAACCCCTCAAATAGCCGGAATGATTTCCGATTTAACTACTACTCCTTTTGCAGTTGTTATTGGGACAATCTCGAAGGATTCGCTGATGACAAAGATGATAAACATCAAAGCTCAGCAATTTATAAACTATTGGAAGAACTGGCAGAAATACGAACCACGCATTTTTAAGGATACTGATTTAACTCAAGATGACTTGGAAAAATATTCTTTGATTCTTTACGGCGGCGCTGATGATAATGTGGTTACTAAAATATTAGGTGATAAAATTCCGTTAAAGATATCACCAGACGAAATAGAGTTAGGTGGAAGAAAATTCCAGGCAAAAGATGCTTGCGTTCAGATGATTTATCCTAGCCCGTACAACCCGGAAAGATATGTTTCGGTAATTGGCGCGACCACAAGTTCGGGAATGTTTTTATATAACAATACTGACTCAAATTATGATTTCTTCATCCAGGACGGATGCATTCCGAATAATTATCTTGGTCGGTCTATCGAAAAACTTTATATAGCTTCCGGTTCTTTCGATTACAACTGGCAGATTAATGATAAACTGCTGGAAGTTGGCGATAAAGAATTAAGAAGAACTAATCCTATCCGTAAAGTAGTGTTGCCAAATTTTACAACAACTATAGAAAATATTCCTGCAATAGATTCTCTTGTTTGCAAAACATTTGTAGGTAAGTATGAAATGTCCGGCAGGTTTAGTGTAAGTGTGATGTTTAATAACGGAAAACTATACGTTAAAACACCTGATGGTGCCGTACTTCAACTTTACCCGTCATCGGAAACAGAATATTTCCTTGACGTAACTGACTTGCAAATAACATTTAACAAAGACGCTGACGGAGCTGTTGATAAAATGATCGTTCATCAAAACGGGCAGGATATGGAATTCAAAAAGACGGAATAGTGTAAACAAAAACATTAGACGGGAGAAGTGAGACGTAAGAAAAAAAGTGTAAAACGAAATTTAGTAACGTTTATGTCTGCCGTCTTACGTCTTCCGTATTATGGTTTAATAATATTTCCAAAAGAGTAATTGCAAATCCGGTTGAGTCACTTGGATATGAGTGACGAAATCTCGATGTTTTTTGTCGGATTGAGAGTTTGAGGTATGAATAGTAATGTAAAACGGAAAATGTAATAAAAAGAAATAGATGGAGGAGTAAAACAATGTCAATAATCGGTATGAACAAATTAGTAGCATTAACACTTTTTTCAGTGATTAGTTTAATTCCGCTAGTTGCGTCAAAAGCACAGAGTGCCGAAGAATTAATAATTAATAAAGAAATAGGATAGATCGACCGCTGGAAAACAGGAGA
>CAZRIQ010000264.1:0-4253 GCA_964600175.1 uncultured Melioribacter sp.
TGATAAATTCTGTTCTTGCGATGATGATTGATTTTTACGGCTATCACAATAATAATTCATCCCCTACAAGGATGGAAGGTCTTTGCGGAGTAATTTATTTACAATATATTGAACAACTACGATGTTCCCAAAATCAAACATCGTAAACCGTATGGCGTTAGATATGTCTGAATTATTGCACAAAACTATTTAATCGAACAACGCTTCCAACTTTTGGTACTTGCCGTGCATTTTTTCAACTGCCGGCTCAACTTCTTCGGTTTTCTCGTTTTCAACAACCATTACCAAATTATCAACTGCTTCTTTTAATTCCTTCAATGATAAATAGAAATTATCTTTTTTTGATTCCAGACTCTTCGGCAGTTCGGCTTTTTCCAAATTTATCATCCGTTCAGCTAGAACAGCCATTGAATTTTTAATCTTGTCAAATTGCTTTTCCGGCATATAATAATGATAAATCATATAGAGTTCTTGATGAAACGCATCGAGTTCTTTTATTACGGGTCTGATTATTCTTACCAAAGCTTCAAACTGTTTATGGAGCTGTTCTGCAGCATTGAGCAGGGCTTGCATATCTTTTTTGCCGGCTGCGGTTTTATAATCCTCGGCAATACTTAAAAGTTTATCAACTCCTCCATTCCACTTTGCTTTTTTATCGCGGAGTATGCCGGGAAGTTCGGCATTTTTGATCTTTACAACTCCGCTCTCGACATCCGGTAGAAGTGATACGAGCATTTCCGTATCTTTGGCCGGCCATGCCGTATGCCACATCGGGTATATCACGTCATGAAATTCCATTAACTCCGGAACGCTGGATGAAACTTCATCTTCATGCTGTGCAAAAACTGTAATTGAAATTACAAACACTAAGAAAAGTATTATTAGTTTTTTCATTTCACCCTCCGACTTTTTATAATAAGCTGAATGATACTGTTAATCCCGCCATTACAATTGCAACCATGCTCATAAGTTTAATCAGAATATTTAAACTCGGTCCGGATGTATCTTTAAACGGATCGCCAACCGTATCCCCTATTACTGTTGCTTTGTGACTTTCGGAACCTTTACCTCCGAGGTTTCCTTCCTCGACATATTTTTTTGCGTTATCCCACGCACCGCCGGAATTCGACATAAAAACCGCAAGTACAAATCCTGTACTTAATCCCCCGACCAATAATCCCATTACCCCGGTAACACCTAAAACAACTCCCGTTATAATCGGAGTCAAAATTGCAAGCAGCGAAGGAAATACCATTTCGGCTTGCGCCCCTTTGGTTGAAATCTCAACACATTTCGAATAATCCGGTTCCGCCGTGCCTTCAAGTATCCCTTCGATTTCTCTAAATTGTCTTCTAACTTCATCGACCATTTTTGATGCCGCTCTGCCGACCGCATTCATCGTGAGCCCGCAAAAGACAAACGCCATCATCGAACCGATAAAAATTCCGATAAGAACTTTCGGGTTCATCAAGTTTACCTGGTAGTAACTCATAAAATCATACAAGTTTGCTTTTGAAATTTCAACTGAGATACCGTCGGCTAATTTAATTGCAGTCTCGCCGATTCTTAACAATGCAATTTTTATTTCTTCAACATAAGAAGCTAAAAGAGCAAGAGCCGTCAATGCGGCTGACCCGATTGCAAAACCTTTTCCGGTAGCTGCCGTTGTATTGCCGAGTGAATCTAAAGCATCTGTTCTTTTTCTAATTTCTTTTCCGAGTCCGCTCATTTCGGCATTCCCGCCTGCATTATCGGCAATCGGTCCGTATGCATCGGTAGCGAGTGTAATTCCCAGTGTCGAAAGCATCCCGACCGCCGCAATTCCGATTCCGTATAAGCCCATACCCATATTGCTGAAATCAAACCCGGCTGCAAAAAGAAAAGCCAGCACGATCCCGGCTGCAACTGCAAGTACCGGAATTGCCGTCGATATCATTCCAATTCCAAGTCCCGAAATTATCACCGTAGCCGGACCGGTCTTTGCACTCTGGGCAATGAACTGTGTCGGTTTATATGATTGCGAAGTAAAATATTCTGTTGCTTTTCCAATTATAATTCCCGTTATCAATCCGACAACTATCGAACCCCAAATTCCCCATGGATTATCCAATCCCAATACATTTACAATTACAGCAGACAAAACAATTATCAGTATCGAACTCAAATTTATTCCACGAGATAAAGAAGCTAACAATTCCTTTTGCGTTGCATTTTCTTTAGTTCTTACAAAAAAGATTCCTATGACAGAAAGTGCAATACCAATTGCCGCTATCAGCATCGGCGCAATAACCGCCTTGAATTGAAGTGCCGGTGTTTCGACAAATGCTGAAGCACCGAGTGCCGCAGTTGCCAATATCGATCCGCAGTAGGATTCATAAAGATCGGCACCCATGCCAGCAACGTCGCCAACATTATCGCCTACGTTATCTGCAATTGTTGCCGGGTTACGCGGATCGTCTTCGGGAATTCCCCTTTCAACTTTACCGACAAGGTCGGCTCCAACATCTGCAGCTTTCGTAAAAATCCCTCCGCCTACGCGAGCAAACAATGCCTGAGTAGAAGCACCCATTCCGAACGTAAGCATAGTCGTTGTTACTATTACAAGGTTATGCCCGTTGGTAAGTGTCGAAGGATACACTAAATTCAAAATTGTAAACCAAATTGAAATATCGAGCAGTCCGAGACCGACGACGACCAATCCCATTACCGCACCGCTTCTGAATGCAACTCTAAGTCCATGGTTAAGAGAATCTTTAGCTGCGTTTGCAGTTCTTGCGGATGCATATGTTGCTGTCTTCATTCCGAAAAATCCAGCGAGCCCGGAAAAGAAACCGCCGGTTATAAATGCAAATGGAACCCAGGGATTCTGAATTCCAAAACCGTAAGCAAGAATTGAAAAGATTATTGTAATCCCGACAAAAAACATCCCGACTACTTTATACTGCTGTTTTAAGTAAGCCATAGCTCCCTTACGAACGTAAAGAGCTATCTTCTTCATTCTATCGGTACCTTCGTTTTCCTTCATCATCTGTTTGAAGAAAATCCATGCAAACATTAATGCCAATATTGAAGCTATAGGAACAATGTAAAATAAACCGCTATACATCTTTATCTCCGAATTCTAAATTTTAACTGATCTATGATTGTTTACTTTTGTCTATTTAAAACCAACTACAAGCGCCGAACGCCACCATTCATGATATTGATCTTCAAGTGTCTGCTCATCCGGGAAACAATAGTATAAATATGATCCTTTGTTCCCGACAAAAAATCCGTTCTTGCATGTTCTATATAGAAGATCACCCTGAAAATATCTTATTACCGTTTTGGTCGGTTTATTTTGTTCTTCGAGCAGATCTATAAGACAATCGCGTAAATGTTCTATGTTTGAATACGGAAGATTATCGGCAGGCGCATCCAAAGGGTAATCTCCAAGTCCGTCAAGTATCAATTCAACAAAAACTAACTTGGGAACTGAAACCGGTTGACTTCTATCGGTTACAAAATTCATAAATGCAATTGGTGATAACCGGCTTGCAATACGCGGCGTTACCGGGCACAATTCCTGGTACAAATGCAGCTTCGATTCTTTAGCCGGATTATACTCCGATGCCTGTAACTGTAAAACTCTTCCGTCATCGGTAACAAGGTACATATCTTTAAGCGACTTAATAGGAATCTTTTCCAGCACCTGGTAAATTGATAGATAAACCGAACTCTTAGGTTTTCCATCTTCGTGCGGTATACATCTTTGTTCGATCATTGACAATGGAAAATTCTCACTGACCAGATCGATATCTACCTCAAAAAATATTGCCTGTCCGCGCGTTCTTTTTTTCGAACCGACTGCCATGTACTTTCCAAATTCCTGAGGCGGCAGCATCGAAGCGATCAAGGATTCAGGCATCAAAGAGAAGTATAAATACCGTTTCATATCGACTCTCTTGTTATTAATTATTCAAAATATTGGCTGCAAATATATCAAAAAACGGGGACAAATCTATCTTCGATAAAGACAGATAAACTAATATTTAAGCGGTTTTTGTGAGATTTTATGAGTGGATTTACTTTTTCAAGAATCTTCTTGGGCTTAAGAAAATCTTTGCATTTAAATCCTTCGTTCCCTCGAAATAAGACTCTGGATTTTGAGAGGAGTGAAGAACAATTTTGGATGAATCCGCATACGCGTCAACTTGAATTTGTGTTGTGTCGTTTGTATTGATGATCAATTTATAAACCGGTGATTGAAATTC
>CAZRIQ010000265.1:0-4251 GCA_964600175.1 uncultured Melioribacter sp.
GGCCTTAGTAAAGGGTGATATCAAAACCGACGAGCCTGTAATGGTGAGAGTACACTCCGAGTGTTTAACAGGAGATCTTTTCGGATCGCTGCGGTGCGACTGCGGCAATCAACTTCGTACGGCAATGAGAATGATAGAACAGGAAGGAAGAGGCGTTGTACTTTATATGAGACAGGAAGGGCGCGGAATCGGATTGCTGAATAAAATGTTAGCTTACGAACTTCAGGAAAAAGGAAAATACACTGTTGAAGCCAACGAAGCGCTTGGCTTCAAAGCCGACTTGAGAGACTACGGGATCGGCGCACAAATACTGAAAGACTTGGGATTAACCAAAATAAGACTGCTCACAAACAATCCGAAAAAGATCATCGGGTTAAAGGGATACGACCTTTATATTACCGACCGGATACCTTTGGAGATTCCTCCGAACCCGGTTAACATAAATTACCTGAAAACAAAGAAGAATAAAATGGGACACTTAATTTCGTTCGAAAACTTTTTATAATAACGAGGAAGCTATGCCAAACAAAATCGAAGGATTACTAACCGCTAAAAACAAAAAGTTCGGAATTGTTGTAAGCCGCTTCAACGAACTGTTATCAAGCAAATTATTATCCGGCGCGGTTGACTGCGTCATACGCCATGAAGGGAAAGACGAAAACATTACGGTCGTTTATGTGCCGGGCTCTTTTGAAATTCCGTTAGCTGCAAAAAAATTAGCCGCTTCAAAAAAATATGATGCCATAATTTGTCTTGGCGCAATCATCCGTGGCGCAACCCCACACTTTGAATATCTTGCCGCTGAAGTTTCAAAAGGAATTGCAAGCGTAAGCATGGAAACCGGGGTTCCCGTTGCTTTCGGAATAATAACTTCCGATACAATTGAACAGGCAATTGAAAGAGCGGGCACAAAAGCAGGCAATAAAGGGTTCGATGCCGCTTTATCGGCAATTGAAATGTGCAACGTAATCGGTAAAATTTAACTGCATCCCGGGTTGAAATTTAACCGGAGGTTTCTCTGTAATCCAACAAAATATTCTAACGGAAATAAATTCTTTATATTTGCAGTTAATTTTTAAAACTCTTGAGAAAGCAGATGTCCGCTAAAAACTTTGCTGATATTCCAAAAGCATACGATCCAAAAACCGTTGAAGACAAATGGTACAGGTACTGGTACGACCATAATCTTTATCATTCGGAAATCGATAAAAACAAAGAGCCGTTTACAATTGTAATTCCGCCTCCCAACATAACAGGTATTTTGCATATCGGGCACATCCTCAACAACACAATCCAGGATATATATATTAGATATAAAAGAATGTGCGGCTACAACTCATGCTGGGTTCCGGGCACAGATCATGCCTCAATTGCCACCGAATCTAAAGTGGTTCATTACTTAAAAGAAAAAGGAATAAACAAACACGATATCAGTCGAGAAGAATTTATAAAGTACTGCCGGGAGTGGAAAGAAAAATACGGCGGCATAATCATTCAGCAATTAAAGAAACTCGGTATTAGCTGCGACTGGCGGCGTGAGCGCTTTACAATGGACAATCACTATTACAAAAAAGTGATCGAAACTTTTGTTGACTTATACAAAAGCGGTTGCATCTACCGCGGCTATAGAATGGTAAATTGGGATCCGGCTTCAAAATCCGCAATCTCCGACGAAGAAGTTTTCTACAAAGAAGTAAACGGAAAATTGTGGTATTTCAAATACCCGGTTAAGGATTCAAATGAGTTTGTTATTGTTGCAACGACACGACCGGAAACAATGCTGGGTGATACCGGTATCGCTGTCAATCCAGAAGACGCGCGTTACAAAAAGTTAATCGGCAAAACTATTATTCTACCAATTGTCGGAAGAGAGATTCCGTTATTCACAGATGATTACGTCGACAAAGAGTTCGGAACAGGCGCCGTAAAAGTAACCCCGGCACATGATGTAAACGATTATGAAATGGGACAACGCCACAAGCTGGAAGTTGTGAACATCTTCAACGAAGACGCAACAACCAACGAAAACGTTCCAAACGAATTTCAACATTTAGACCGCTACGAAGTTCGCAAAAAAGTTGTAGCAAAGTTTGAAGAACTCGGACTGCTTGAAAAAATAGAAGACTACACAAACAAAGTCGGCTACTCCCAGCGCGGCAATGTCCCTATCGAGCCGTATCTCTCCGAGCAATGGTTTATGAAAATGGATGAGCTCGCCAAGCCCGCACTCGATGTTGTGCTTGAAGGGAAAGTAAAACTTTATCCCGGGCACTGGGTAAAAACTTACGAACACTGGATGTCGAACATAAAAGACTGGTGCATTTCGCGTCAGCTTTGGTGGGGACACAGGATTCCGGTATGGTACAACAAAAAAACAAGTGAAATTTACTGCGCTGCCGAGCCGCCCAAAGACATTGAAAATTGGAAACAGGATGACGACGTGCTCGATACATGGGCATCAAGCTGGCTGTGGGCTTATGATGTTTTTACAAGCGAAGACGAACAAGAATATTATTATCCTACAGATTTATTGGTTACTGCACCGGACATAATTTTCTTCTGGGTTGCCAGAATGATAATGGCGGGCATGCACTACAAAAAAGAAATTCCGTTCAGAGATGTTTACTTCACAAGCACGGTACGCGATCCACAGGGCAGAAGGATGAGCAAGTCACTCGGAAACTCTCCAGACCCCCTCGATCTAATTTCTGAATACGGCGCTGACGCTCTTAGGTTTACGATGATCTATATTGCACCACTTGGACAAGACGTACTATTCAGCACCGACAAATGTGACATCGGTAGAAACTTTGCAAACAAGATTTGGAATGCCGGACGATTTCTTTTGATGAACGCACAAAATATTTCTCTCAATCCCGAGTTGATAGACAAGCATCTTGACTTCACGGATCGGTGGATACTCTCACGTTTTCAAAAAACAATAAAAGCTTTTTCGGAAGCTATAGACGATTTCGATATCAACAACTCGACAAAGATAATTTACTCGTATGTATGGAATGACTTCTGCGACTGGTACGTTGAACTTTCCAAGCACAGACTGTACAACGGAACCGATGAAGAAAAATCTGCTGTTCTATCGAGAGCGATTTCCTTGTTCGAAGAAATGCTGAAGCTTGTTCACCCGGTAATGCCCTTTATTACGGAAGAAATCTGGCAACTGCTGAAGGATAGAAAAGACGGTGAAAGTATTTCCGTAGCCGATTTCCCGAAATATTACGGAATACTTGTCGATGATATTGCAGAAAGCAACATGGAATTTGTACAAGATGTTGTAACGGCAATTAGAAACATTCGCGGTGAGATGAACATTCCTCCGTCGAAGTTAATCAATATTTATTTGAAAACGGATAAAGTCGAAGAAGAACAAGGCAAATACATAAAATCTCTTGTTCGAATTGATGAGCTGAAAGTCGACCCTAATATGAAAAAGCCGGAGGCAAGCGCTTCGGCGGTCGTAAAAGGGTGTGACATATTTATCCCGCTCGAAGGAATAATTGATCTAGACGTTGAGCGCGGAAGAATTGAGAAAGAAATTTCAAGATTAACCGGTTCGCTTGAAGGCGTTCTTAAAAAATTGAGCAATGAGAATTTTGTTTCAAAAGCCCCGCCTGAGATTATTGAACGAGAAAGAAACAAGATGAACGACTGGCAGACTGCTCTCGAAAAATTTAAATCGATTTTGAACGATCTGAACTAGACGGATGTAGGGTCAAGGTCCCCTTGACCCTGCTATAATATTAAGGGTCGAGGAAACCTCGACCCTACAGCTAAAACTTTTTCGAAAATCCTTTTAAAATTGATTTTGAATCTATCTGATTTATTATATATTAACGAACGTTCATTATATATTTGTTTTTATGCCGAAATCAAAAGATACTAAAGCTAAAATTCTTGAAGTTGCCCTCGACCTATTCTCTGAATCGGGCTACTCAGGAACATCGATCCGCAACATTTCAAAACAAATCGGTATCCGGGAAAGCGCTATCTACAACCACTTTAAGTCGAAAGATGAAATCTTTCTCTCCATCCTAGATAAGTACAAATTAACCGGTCTTGGTAAAAAAATATTGAGTGACGAATTACTTGAAGAGTTGGTCAACCCGGAAAAGTTCTTATCTATGTTTGCCGGTAAGTTAGTCGATCACTGGAACACTGATGATGAAAGAAAATTTATGCGCCTGCTTTTAATGGAACAATTCAGCAAAATATCGGGAAAGGAAATTTCCGTTA
>CAZRIQ010000266.1:0-4241 GCA_964600175.1 uncultured Melioribacter sp.
AATTTCTAAAAAATACAATCTACCGCGCACAAAAATAGAAAATATTATTAATGCTTCTGATAAAAATGCCCCCAAATGGTTCTATGCTGTAATGGTCTTACTTCCAATAATATTTTTAATTGTTCTGGAAATTTTCTTAAGAGTTATAAATTATGGCTACAATTTTGATCAATGGATAGATATAGGCGAAGGAAAATATGAAATAAACCCAAACATTGGTAAAAAGTATTTTGCCAGTGGAGACTTTACCCCAACCACAAGTGAAGATTATTTTGACATACAAAAAAAAGAAAATACATTCAGAGTTTTTGTTTTAGGTGGAAGCAGTGCCGAAGGTTTCCCATTTAACCCGATGGGATCGTTTGCCCGGTATATACAGAGAAGGTTGGAATTAGTATATCCACATACAAACATTGAAGTTATTAATCTTGGTATGACAGCCGTAAACTCATACACTTTGTTGGACCTGTTACCGGGTGTATTGAATCAAAAGCCGGATTTGATTTTAATTTATGCCGGGCATAATGAATATTATGGGGCGTTGGGTGTTGGCTCGGTACAGTCATATGGCACTTCGCGCTCTATAATTAATCTAATGTTGTATCTAAATAAGTTTAAGACCACTCAACTCGTACGCAATTCAATTCGATGGGTTTTATCATTATTCTCTTCCAAAAATAATGATGATGTAGGTACACTAATGTCGAGGATAGCAAAAGATAAGTACATACTTTTAGATTCCAAAGAGTACAATGCAGGTATTCAACAATTTAAAGAAAACCTTGCCGATATCTTGCGAATGATTAAAGATGAAGGTGTACCCGTAATAGTGGGCAGGCTTGTAAGTAATTACAAAGATCAGAAACCGTTTATTTCTGAAGATACGCCCGGTTATAAAACTGCGGATCAAGTTTATGCTGAAGCGAATAATGTATTAAAAACTGACAATTTTGCAAAACCTGGTTACCGGACAGGCAGGGCGGACTCCCTTTTCAGACTGGCAAAGGATCTCGATGCGCTTAGGTTCAGAGCTCCGGAAAAGCTTAATAAAATTATTGATAATTTAGGAAAAGAATTTCATGTACCTACTGTTCCTATAGACTCAATATTTGATTCGGCAAGCCCTGAAGGAATAGTTGGTGATAATCTAATCGTAGATCATCTGCATCCGAATGTAAAAGGGAATCAACTTATAGGGAAAGCTTTTTATAATTTTATGGAAAAAGACGGATATCTTCCAAAAACAGAAGAGGCTAAAATTCCATTTAATGAGCAGGATAGTCTTACTCGTGCCAATTTTGTGTTTTCTAAACTCGATTCAGTTATTGGTAATTATGGAATTACCTTGTTAAAGAATAATTGGCCGTATGTAAAGATGAGTAAAAAAATGTCGGATTTTAAACAATCGGATTTTATCAATTTATTACATCCTAAAGATTTAATTGATTCGCTGGCTATGTATAAAATAGAAGGCATGTCTTGGGTCGATGTCCATTTACTGGCTGCTAAAACTTATTTGAAAAGAGATGACATAAAAAATTATTTAAAACATATGAATATTTTGCTCTACCAGTATCCTGTTCTTAAGGATTTTAATACACTTCTTACGTATTACTACCACAAAAATAAAATAGATATGTCAGATTATACTGCAAAGAGAGTGGGACTAATACAATTGTATAGAGGAAAATACGATGAAGCAATTAAATATTTAACTGAGACTTATAAAGCAAACCCTAAGGATCCGATGGTATTATATAATCTTTCATTAGCATATACAAAGAAGAAAAATTTTAAAATAGCTCTTGCTGCGATAAATCAATGTTTAGCTGTAAATCCGAATTACGCGGAAGCAAATAACTTAAAACGGCAGATATTGGATCAATTGAAAAATTAATTAAATATATTTACTACGTTTTATAAAAGCATTGAATTTTAAAAAACCGGAGTGGTACTTATTCTTGATTGATGAAAAATTCTAAATGCAAATAAAGTGATTTTTACTTTGGAACTCCAATCTTAAACAAAGGAGAGTGGAATGAAAAATTTATCTACTTCTTTAAGTATTTTATTTCCAAAATATCTTATCCCATTTTTAATTACCGGTTTTTTATTATTGCCTTTTAATAATGTTTCTTGCCAGGAAAACAAATTGAAGCTTAATGATCTTGAATATTTCGAAACACCCGGATTAAATGTTTTTGTTTTCAGTAACCTATATAATGGATTTTTCTTTGATGAAAAGACTGCCGGAATTGAACTTATTCATCATGGTGTTAGAACAGCCACCGGCGGTGCGGTAAGGTTAAGGTCTACACCGGAACAGTGGGATCAAATTCCGATTATGGAAAAAAGAAATGTTGATAGAAAAAATAATAGTATTGAAGTATTACTTAGATATGAAGAATTCGATTTTGATTCGCGAGTTGTTGTTACAGTAAAAGATCAGGGAGTATTAATAGATGTTTACCTTGACAAGCCACTCCCTGAAAAATTGGTAGGACATGCCGGTTTCAATCTCGAGTTTTTACCTTCGGCATATTTTGAAAAAACATATTTAATGGACGACAGTCCAGGTATTTTCCCGCTTTATCCTGCGGGCCCAACTATTGTTAAACCGATTAAGGATAAGATTCCCCAGTATGCCGGTCATTCAACGTTTGATGATAGGGGAAGAGGTGAATTTGTTGATCCTTTACCGATTGCATCAGGCTCCACCTTAATTTTAGCCCCGGAAGATCCAGAAAGACATGTTGAGATTCATTCGTTGGATGGTAAGCTTATGTTATATGATGGTCGTAATGTTGCACAAAACGGATGGTTTGTTGTGCGGAGTATTATTCCTTCAAATAAAGCCGGTAAAGTGGTAGAGTGGTACTTAACAGCAAACACAATTAAGAATTGGATACGTACACCCGTAATTGGATTTTCTCAAGTCGGTTATAATCCCTCTCAAAAAAAAGTTGCGATTATCGAACTTGATAAAAACGATACGCCTCTAAAAACAGCTACCTTGTTTCAAGTTTCTCCTAGCGGAGAATATGTTGAGAAACTAACCGAGGATGTAAAACCGTGGGGGAAATTTCTAAGGTATAATTACATTACTTTTGATTTTTCTGCTGTAACAGACAGTGGTTTGTATTTCATAAAATACGGAGATCAAAAAACCGAAACTTTCCCGATTGATACTCATGTGTACAATAATATTTGGCAGAAAACTCTTGATGTTTATTTCCCCGTACAAATGGATCACATGTTTGTTAACGAAGCTTACCGCGTTTGGCACGGACATCCGTACAAGGATGATGCACTCCAAGCTCCTGTAAATGAACAGCATTTTGACGGTTACCGGATGGGACCGACAACCGAAACAAAATATAAACCTCTCGAACGTATTCCGGGTTTAGCGGTTGGCGGTTGGTTTGATGCCGGCGACTTCGACATTCAAGACGGTTCACACAATGCAGTAGTTTCTAATTTCTCATCTTTGTGGGAAAGGTTCCATATCAAACATGATCAAACTTTCGTAGATAGAAAAACAGATTATGTAGATATTCACCGCCCGGATGGTATTCCAGATGTGCTTCAACAAATTGAACAAGGTACGCTTCAATTAGTTGCCCAGCAAAAAAATATCGGTTATGCTGTACGTGGAATTATAGTACCGCATCTTTACCAATATCATCATCTGGGAGATGCAATTAATGAGACGGATAACCTGCCTTATAATCCCAAACTTAAACCGTATGAAACAGACGGCAAATCAAGCGGCACCATGGATGATAGATGGGTGTTTACGGGCAGGATACCATATTTAAATTACGGTTCAGCATCGGCGTTAGCTGCCGCCAGCCGTGCATTAAAAGGTTATAACGATACACTTTCTCAACAAGCTTTAACTGCAGCAATCGGTGCATGGAATAAAGAACATAATGAGCCGGTTTCACAAGAAGATGACCTACCAAACTGGTTCCTATCAAATGCAGAAATTCCGGCGGCGTTGCAGCTTTATATATCTACCAAAGACGAACAGTATGCCAAGAGATTTCAAGAGTTAATTTGGTCAGTGCTTGATCAAGGTGTACAATGGAATATATTAACGGCGGTTCAAGCTGTTCCCTATTTCGGCAAAGATTACAAAGATAAATTGAAACCGTATGTTGAGAAATATAAAGCCGGTCTCGAAGAACTTGACAAACAGAATCCCTACGGTATCCCGATTATTATACGAGGATGGGGTG
>CAZRIQ010000267.1:0-4199 GCA_964600175.1 uncultured Melioribacter sp.
CGTAAGCTCAGGGGACGGGACATCGGCCACGATTAATTTACCCGTATAACACAAAGTAATCAATCATAGAAATTAATTGCGTACCGAACTTGGAAAGAGTAATAAAGATACTTGCTATCGATAGAGAAGAGATAATTCTCAAATCCATAGCAAAAGCATTTAAAGGTGACAATGCTAACTATGTTGTTACTACGTGCAATAATGCTTTGGAGGGTTTAAGGTTGGTACGTGGCGATACGTTTGACTTGGTATTCATAGATGTTAATTTGCCCGGAATGAACGGATTGGAGGTATTAAGAAGAATTAAAAGTATATATCCTGAAATTTCTGCTGTTATTATGTCCGGGAATTCTTCCGGGAGAATTGCTCTGGGTGAAACTTCCAATAGTAATGTAGAATCTCTCGTAAAGCCTTTTACGACGGATGAAATTAAATCGTTGGTTTCGAATATATTAGGGCAGAGCGCAAAGAGCATGGGGCATAGGGTATGAGCAAATTTAGATTTCAAGATTTGGAAATATGGCGGTTAGCCATGACGATGCTTTTTACCCTATGCGCTTTGCGCAAGGCTCAATGCTAAAACCATGACATTCTTAAAAAAAATATTGAAGAAGAAAGGGGAGGCAATTTCGTTCAAGGAAAAACTCTATCATTTTCAGCGCCTCTTGTTTTGCAACGATGAAGCGCTGAAATTAATGGGCAGCTTGAGCGAACTTTTTGTTTCCGGTAAACCTTTTTCAAGAGGAGAAATTAACGGGATATTCTTAAATATCCTGAAGAACACACAGGAAGTAACCGAGCGGCTTTCAATTATGTGTAGCGGGAAATACAAGACACTTATTCGCCAAGTAGACAAGGTTAAGGAGAAATGTACGGAAGTGCTTGCGCCCCGTTTCTATTGCCCGGTCGGCTGGGATTGCGGTGAACCGGATTGTAGCGAATGCGAAAAAATTGAACACGATAAATCAGATGTTTCCAATAAACCGTATTCCTACCGGGTTGATGAAATAACTATTGATAGTACGAGGGAAGTGGGCGGAAAGATGAGCCGCCTTTGTGAAATTCACAATAAACTTTTAATACCGATACCGGACGGCTTTTGTCTCACATCAAGATGCTTCGAAGATTTTTTGGCACAAGGGGATTTGTATTTACAAATTGACAAAGCAATATCTTCAATTGATTTTAACGACAACATGCAGGTTCAACAAGCAAGCCAGGTAATTCAGGCTCTTATCATTTCTTCACCCATTCCACAGTTTATCGAAAAAATAATTCTTAATAACTATGAGTACCTTGCTAGCAAACACGGTGATATATATGTATCGGTAAGATCGAGTGCGATAGGAGAAGATGATCTGCATTATTCATTTGCGGGATTGCATTATACGGCTCTCAATGTCGGCAAGTCCAATCTAATCGATGCTTGTTTTGAAGTTTTGATTTCCAAGTATTTACCGCAATCTCTTGTGTATCGTTACCTGACAGGCCTAAGGGATGTAGATATGCCGATGAGTATTGGTTGTATGCAGATGATTGATGCGGACGTCAGCGGTGTTTTGTTTACCAAAGATCCGATAGGTGATAAGGAAGGGATGATAATACATGCCGTTAAAGGACTGGGAACTAAAGTGGTCGACGGAAGCGTTGCACCTCAAGAATATATAGTTGATCCTGCCTCTGCAAAAATAATGAAGTACAAACCGGGGAATCAAAAATTTAAAGCTTCACCGAAACAGACCGACGGTTTATACGAAGAAAAAATTCCAGACGATCTTGTCGTCAATCAGTTCTTGAATGAGAACCAGATTAAAACAATAATTGAATATGCTCTGAGAATTGAAAAATATTTTGACACACCGCAGGATATGGAATGGGCGATCGACAAAAGCGGAGAGGTTTACATTTTACAAAGCAGACCGTTGGCTGTTTCAAAAGCGCGGGCTGCCGATGCGGAGGGAACAACTGAGTCGAAGAAAATTGAATTGAAATACCCTGTTTTAATAAACGACGGTGCTTGTGCGAGTCTGGGTGTAAGTTCCGGCAAAGTTTTTTTGTTGAATAGATTTAAAGACCTCGTGAATTTTCCTTCCGGTGGAATCCTAGTTGTTAAGAAAACAACACCTGAATTGACAAGGGTTCTGCACAAAGCCGCGGGTCTTGTTGCCGATATTGGAAATACCACCGGGCACCTGGCTATAATTGCCCGCGAGCTAGGTATACCGGTTCTTGTAAATACCGATAACGCTACGGAACGTTTATCCAACGACATGGTTGTCACAATCGATGCATGGGAAAATAAAGTGTATCTCGGTGTAGCAAAAGAATTAATTGAAAAGTACAACTCTGGCTCGGTTACTGAAAATATTTTTATAAAAAGTCCAATGTACCGGATATGGCAGAATTTATCACAGCTGGTAATCCCGTTGAATTTGGCTGATCCTGATTCTTCGGAGTTTGCTCCTGATAACTGCAAGACTTTACATGATATAACTAGGTTCGCACACGAATATTCAATGAGGGAAATGTTTTTACTTTGTGAATCGGCACAATGTGAGGAAAAACATTCTTATCCGTTAAAATTTTCAGTTCCGTTGGACATTCATGTTATTGATATTGGAAACGGATTAAAAGAAGTGGAAGGGAAGAAAAAAATTGTTCCGGAGAATATAATTTCCGCACCGTTTCTAGCTCTGATAAAAGGTATGACTGCTCCGGGCATTAGATGGGCAGGTCCATTACCGATCGATTTGAAAGGTCTTACTAATCTTCTAATGTCAAATGTTGTTGATTCGAGTAGAAGCGATAGGGATTTGGGCAGCAGAAGCTATGCTATCATTTCAGATTGTTATATGAATTTCTTTTCAAGATTAGGCTATCATTTTTCTAGACTTGATGTCTATGCGAGCGACGAACTCAACAATAATTATATTAATTTTAATTTTCGAGGTGGAGCTGCTGATCCTATAAGAAGAATGAGGAGAGCTAAAGTTGTTAGTAAAGTGTTAGAGACTTTGAATTTCTCGGTTTCTCACCAGAACGATAACGTTTTAGCTACAATAAGGAAAATTCCCGCATTGTCTATCCTATCTTTGCTCACTGAAATTGGGAGATTGATGGGTGCAGTAAGGAATGTAGACGTTACATTAACAAGTGACGAAAATATTGAACAATTTGTAGATGCTTTTTTAAAAGGAGATTCTGCACCGGCTTTAAGATTTGTTGACGAGGATGATGAGTAAAGTATTTTAGTTAACTGCTATTTTTTTATAAACTTTAAAAACCGGCTGAGAAGAAAGACACATTTATTTTTTAGCGTACGTATTTTTCGAAGAATACTGATTTAATTCGGAAGGAATATTTGTTGTTGGAAGAATTACCTGAAATGCAGCCCCTTCGCCCGGTTTACTTTCAACTGTAATATACCCGCCAATACTTTTTAAAATTCCCCTCGAAACAGAAAGTCCCAATCCGGTTCCCTTTCTTAATGATTTTGTAGTAAAAAAAGGTTCAAATATTCTTGGAAGTATATGCTCGGGAATTCCGGGACCATTATCCTTTATTTCGGCGGTAATATAATTTTTCTCTTTGCCTTTAAATGTAGATATTGTAATTGTTCCTTTTTCATGTAAAACATCAATTGCATTAAGAATCAAGTTGACGAAAACTTGTTGAAGCATCTGCGCATCGGCATGAATCGGAGAGAGATTTTCAGAAAAATTCTTGATTAAGTTTAATTTCGATAGCCGCAATTGATTAGCTATAAGGCGGATTGAGTCTTCAAGAATTTCATTTAGATCAAGCGGAATTAATTTAACTTCACTTTCTCTCGCAAAATCAAGCAGGTTACGGACAATTTTTTGCGAGCGTTCGGTTTCATTTATTACATCGTTAATCATATCGAGTTTTTCTTCATCCGTCAAAGTATTAAAATCTTCCTGAAGCAGTGAAGCGGTAAGCATTGTATTATTCAAAGGATTATTTAGTTCGTGAGCAACACCCGCAACAAGGGTTCCGACAGCCCTTAGTTTATGCGATTCAACCAATATTTTGTGGCGGTGATCCAATTCCCTTATCATATGATTGAAAGCCATCCTAAGCTTCGAGAATTCGTCACTGTATTTTCTCTGCGGGGGAATGGGTGAAAAATCTCCTTCCGCTATTCGTTCGGTATATTTCATAAATCTTGCAAGCGATCC
>CAZRIQ010000268.1:0-4198 GCA_964600175.1 uncultured Melioribacter sp.
GTATGTTTGCGGTCCTACAGTATATGATTTTTTTCATATTGGGAATGCCCGGACTTTTATTATGTCTGATATAATTAGAAAATATTTGGAATTTAAGGGGTATTCGGTAATGTATATTATGAACATTACAGATATTGACGATAGGATCATTAAGAAATCCATAGATGAAAAGGTTCAATCCAAAATAATTGCTCAGAAATACACCACGGCATTTCTTGAGGACATAGAAAAACTGGGTGTAGAAAGAGCCAATGAGTATCCGAAAGCTACCGAGCATGTTCAGGATATCATTGAGCTGATTACCAATTTGGAGAAAAAGGGCTTTGCTTATAATGTTAACGCTGATGTTTTTTATAACGTTTCGAAGTTTGAAACGTATGGTAAGCTGAGCGGAAAAAAAATGGAAGAGTTGGAAGCCGGGGCTCGTATAGAAGTAAATGAAAACAAGAAGAATCCACTTGACTTTACATTATGGAAAAAGGCAAAGGAGGGCGAACCAAGCTGGGATAGTCCGTGGGGAAGAGGGAGACCGGGCTGGCATATAGAATGCTCGGCTATGAGCACGAAACATTTAGGCAAAACGATTGACATTCATGCAGGCGGAAACGATTTAATTTTTCCGCATCACGAAAACGAAATTGCACAAAGTGAGGCTGCGTTTGGACAACAATTTGTTAAGTATTGGGTTCATTTTGGGTTTCTCAATATTCAAAACGAAAAAATGTCTAAATCACTCGGGAATTTTTTTACAGCAAGAGACATACTTAAAAAATATTCTGCCGCAACTATGAGATTCTTTTTTAGTCAGACCTATTACGGCGGGCCGCTTAATTTCAGCGACGAATTATTAACCGCATCCGAAAAAGGTCTTGAGAAAATTCATAACCTGATTCAAAGTGCAAAGGAAAATATTGACAGTTCGGATAGTGCCGAACCGGTTTTTGATTTTGACAAATATTACGGTGAATTCGAATCGGCGATGGATGATGATTTTAACACCCCTCAAGCGGTAAGCGTTATTTTTGATTTCGTTAAACAAGCGAATAAAGTTTATTCTGAGAATTCCTCAATAGGGAAAAAGTTTTCTGAAAACGTTTTATTGTTCATTAGAAAAACAGCTCAGGATGTGTTGGGTATAGTTGATGTAGATGATTCGCAGAAATCAATCGATAATAAAATTGAAGATGAATTGATAAAATTGTTGATACAAATTCGCCAGGAACTTAAAGAGCAAAAGAATTATAAACTTGCTGATACAATAAGAGATGAACTGGCTAAACTTGGCATTAATTTAAAGGATAGTAAAACCGGGACAACATTTAAGCGTACATAGATCCCGCTATAATTTAACAATCATTTTACTGTATAATTACAAAAGCGATGCTTATTTTTAAGTCGGAAAAAAAGGGGCAGAAATGAAAAGGATAATGTTTCTATTTGTTGCGCTTTTTTCATACAGCATTTTTGCTCAGGGGACAAGCGGTACAGATGCAAAATATGAATACCGTTATTTGATTGATATGCCTACAGCTGGCGTGCTTGAAAAAGGTTATGTCGGTGTTTCAATGGATGTTATGCCGCTTGGCGTCGTTATATCTAAAATCGAAGTTGGCGTTTTTGAAAATTTCAGTTTCGGAATTTCATACGGCGGTTCGAATATAATCGGCACCGGCAAAATAGATTGGTATAAATTGCCTGGAGTAAATCTCCGTGCGAGGATAATAGATGAAACTGAAGCTCTTCCGGCATTAACATTCGGATTTGATTCCCAAGGGAAAGGATTTTATGATAAAACACTTGACAGATATCAGATTAAATCTCCCGGGTTTTTTGTTGCAGCATCGAAAAATTTCCAGTTTTTAGGTTACCTAAGCGTTCACGGGATGATTAATTATTCCCTTGAACGAAAAGATAATGATAAGGACCTGAACATGGCTGTCGGTGCTGAAAAAACTATAGGTGGAAAGATTTCTTTAATAGCTGAATATGATTTTGCCATTAATGATAATAAAGGTAACGCATTTGGACGAGGTTCCGGGTATTTAAATATGGGTTTAAGATGGTCGGTAGGAGATGGATTTACATTGGGTCTAAATTTGAGGGACCTACTTGATAACAAAAAATTCTCATCATATCAAGCCGATAGAGGAATTTTTGTTGAATATGTGAAAGCAATTTTCTAACGGTTGTTTATTTTTCTACACATCTCAGTATTAAAACCGCTACATATATTTAATTCCTGCTTATAAATAAACTTAATTTTTGCCTTTTAACGGGCATAATAATTGCTAATTTTGTATTCAGTTGTCAAAAGAGAGGGACACAAAATGAAAAGCATTTTTAAAATATTGATATTCGGGTCTTTGCTGATTTTGTCAGGCTGTTATACTCAAATTGCATTAAGAGACTCTCCCGGAACTAGTGATGAATATACATACGGTAATGACGACGATTCGGAATATTACGATGACACAACCTATACTCAAGATTCATCGGCTTATTACGGAGATAATTACAATGAACCTTATTACGATGATTATTATTACAGTCCTTACCGTAGATTCTATTCAGGCTATTACCCGCCTTCCGGTTTTTCTCTTTCGTTCGGTTACGGTTTTTACGATCCATGGTATTACGATTATTATGGATTAGGATGCGGCGGTTGTTTAACACCGGGATATGTTTTCCCATGGTATTTCCCTTATAGATATAATAATTATTTCGGGTACTATGGTTACTACGGCTATGATTATCCATATAATAACTACTATTCTTCCCTGTATAGATACAGAACATATACCGCTAATCGAGCAAGAGATAATGACGGGGGTAGGGGTTATAATACCGGAGGTTCCGGAACTAGAGATAGATCAGGGAGCGGAAGGTCTTCTGTTACAGCGCCAAATAATTCGGGCTCGGGTAGACAGGCTGTAGATTTATCTAATACTTCGGTTTCCAGAAATGGAAATAGAACGAATAACAGCGGTAATAAAGTTTCTAAAGCCGGCAGCTCAAATTCGGGCAAAACATCCACTCGGACTAGAAGTAGAACTCCTCAAAGAGTGGAACGCACTCAACCAAGAACTCGGGATAACAGCGGATCAAGGAGTAGACCGGCAAATCGACAGCCAAGATATGAAGCTCCAAGACGGAGTTCGGCTCCAGCGTATACTCCTAAATCAACTCCAAGAACACAATCGAGTCCTAGAAGTTATTCTCCGCCATCTTCAAGCTCCGGTAGTTCAAGAGGTTCATCCGGCGGAAGCAGTTCGAGAGGAGGAGGTTCATCGAGAGGTAGTGGCGGCAGAGGTGGAAGAAGATAATTCAAAAGTTCTAATATTGTGAGGTATTTATGGAAGGCAAAAGACTTTTTCTTTCGATTATGATATCGCTGATTTGTTTCTCAACCGAAATTTCTGCTCAGAATTATAATGATGCTCTAAGGTTAGCCGAACCCGGTATTTTGTCCGGCGGCAGATCGCTCGGGATGGGTAATGCGTATACCGCTATAAGCAATGATTTCTCGGCAGCATATTTCAATCCGGCTGGATTTGGATTAATTAAGGGCGCGCAGTTGTCCGGGTCATTTAATTACAATTCGTTTGGTAACTCATCAACATTTTTTGGAAAGTTCACAGACGCTACAAATAGTGCAAGTAAATTAACACAGTTTGGAATTGTCTTACCGTTCCCAACATATCAAGGCAGTTTGGTTTTTGCATTGGGTTATAACCAGGAAAAAGATTTTAACGGAACCGTGAAATTTGACGGATTTAATTCCGGTAATAACTCGATGATTCAGGACCTTACTTCATTCAATGAAGATATTATGTATCAACTTTATTTGAGTTACCCTTTGTATGATGCATCAAATAATTATATAAAGGATACTACGGTTATAAACGGTGGATTAAACCAGAGCGGATCAATTTTTCAAAAAGGTAATTTAAATACATGGTCGTTCTCAGGTGCGGTTGAAGTCGGGAAAGATATTTTTATTGGAGCCACGGTAGATGTTTTGGGTGGAAATTATGAAAGAAACCGGCAATACAGAGAAGATGATATTAACAATATATATTCGGCATCTGTTTTATTGGACCCTAATGATCCCACAACTGCAGACTTTCAGGGTTTCTATTTGAACGATATAATCAGCTGGGATATATCCGGTTGGGGCGCAAAAGTAGGCTTGCTTATG
>CAZRIQ010000269.1:0-4149 GCA_964600175.1 uncultured Melioribacter sp.
AAAGATAACGGCATCATCAAACGAGATTCGAATTTCCCGTCAATATAAACCTGTTTGTAAGCCGACCTTGAAACGCCGAGTATCGCAACTTCGGGCGAGTTAACTATAGGAGTGAAATACGTCCCTCCGATTCCGCCGAGATTACTGATAGTGAAACAACCGCCCTGCATGTCTTCGAGAGAAAGTTTTTTGTCACGCGCTTTTTGTGAAACCTCGGCAAGTTCAACAGAAAGTTGAACAATGTTTTTCTTGTCGACATTACGAACAACCGGAACGAGCAGCCCCCTGTCCGTATCGACGGCAACACCGAGATTGTAATATTTTTTATAAACAATCTCGTTCTTTTCCATATCGACACTGGAATTGAACTGAGGAAATACTTTCATGCCGGAAGCGATTACTTTCAACAGAATCGCAGTGACTGTTAGTTTGCCGCCAGCTTCTTCAACTTTCTTTCCGAACTGCTTGCGAAGATTCTCGAGTTCGGTAATATCGGCTTTGTCGAATTGAGTAACGTGCGGAATTGTTGCCCATGCATAGGAAAGATGCTCAGCCGTTTTGCGGCGTACATTGCTCATCGGTTGACGTTCAACATTTCCCCACTTTGAAAAATCGGGCAACGGTTCTCTTGCGATTCCGCCAATTGCACCTTTTGAAATTTGCTCGTTCAGGTTCTTCGCATACTTTTTAACGTCTTCGATAGAAATTCTTCCACCCGGTCCGCTTCCTCCAATTTTATGAATATCGATTCCGATTTCCCTTGCAAACCTTCTAACCGTAGGAGCTGCCGGTGCAATACTTTGTGAAATATCCTGCTTTACTTCTTCTGTTTTATCTTCAAATTCATGTCTTATCTCATTAACTTCTTTCGGCACTTTGGAATACTCCGAGATATCGACCTTGGTTTCCTGCTCAACCAGTTTTTCTTTTTGCGAGGCAGCTTGTACAGGTTTCTGCGGTTCTTCTTTTTTCTCTTCAGGTAACGATGTTGTTTCTATTGTAAACATTACATCGCCAACGCTTACCTTCTGTCCGTCTTTAACTTTTACATCTTTTACAACTCCACTCACTTCGGATGGGACTTCAACAGTAGCTTTATCGGTTTCAATTTCCAAAACAATTTGATCTACTTCGACTTTATCACCTGTGGCAACATGAACTTTAGTAACATCTGCAGTCTCAATATTCTCACCAAGATTCGGGATTTTAAATTCATACAAACCTTTTTTCGGTTTTGCAGTTTCCTGTTTCTTCATTTCTCTATCTTTTATTTCGGCTTCGGATTTTTTCTCCTCTAAATTCTTATTCCCGTTTCCCACCTTCCCTTTCCCATCTTCCATCTCCCGTCTCCCGTCTCCCGCCTTTTCTATTCCATTCGAGTCTATAGTAAGTATAACCTCGCCAACCTTTGCTTTCATTCCTTCTTTCACATGAACTTTTTTAACGATGCCGCTTACTTCGGAAGGAACTTCAATAGTTGCCTTGTCGGTTTCAATTTCCATTACAACCTGGTCTACTTCAACTTTATCGCCTTCAGAGACAAGAACTTTTAGGACGTCTGCCGAGTCAATATTTTCACCGAGTTCCGGTAATCTAAATTCTGTTGCCATTTCATTGCCGTAGTTTTTTATTATTAAGATACAGCCGGGCTAGGTTTTTTCAAATTTATTCCAAGATCCTTTATTGCCTTTTTAAAAACTTCCGGCTTTAATGTTTTCTCTTTTACCAACGAATGAAGTGCTGCATAAACAATATGTTTCGCGTCGACTTCAAAAAAGTCTCTTAACGATACCCTGCTTTCGCTTCTTCCGAATCCAAACGTTCCGAGCGTATGCAGTGGTCCCGGCAGCCATTTTGCAATCGAGTCACCTAAAATTTGAACATAATCCGATGCAGCAACAAAGACACCTTTTTCACCTTTTGTTACGTCGCTGATATAAGGCAATCTGGATTTCTCATCCGGGTTAAACATGTTCCATCGTTCGGTTTCCTGTGCATCGAGATGCAAGTTTTTATAACTCGTAACGCTCCAAATATCTGCGGAAACACCGTAATCTTTCTCCAAAATTTCGCCGGCTTTTACTGCTTCATTCAAAATTGTTCCGCTGCCGAGTAAATGCACTTTTGCTTTAGCTTCTTTCTTACCTGAAGCTTTGAGTTTATATATCCCTTTTAAAATTCCTTCCTTAACATTTTTCCCTTTCGGTATCTCAGGCTGTGCATAGTTTTCGTTCATAATAGTGATGTAATAATAAACGTTCTCCTGTTTCTCGTACATCCTATAAATTCCGTCGCGGATAATAACTGCAAGCTCATATGCAAAAGCAGGATCGTAAGCAACAAGATTCGGAATTGAATACGCAAGCAAATGACTATGACCGTCTTGATGCTGAAGTCCTTCGCCAGCAAGAGTTGTTCTTCCTGCCGTAGCTCCGAGCAGGAACCCTTTGCATCTCATATCGCCGGCTGCCCAGGCAAGATCGCCAAACCTTTGGAACCCGAACATCGAGTAGTAAGCAAAGAACGGAATTGTATTAATTCCATGAGTAGCATACGCCGTACCGGCGGCAATAAACGAAGACATCGACCCGGCTTCAGTAATTCCCTCTTCCAATATTTGACCGTTCTTCGCCTCTTTGTAATAAAGCAGACTGTCTTTATCAACCGGTTCATAAAGTTGCCCGCGGTGTGCATAAATTCCAACCTGACGGAACAACGCTTCCATACCGAATGTACGCGCTTCATCGGGCACAATCGGTACGACGAGTTTCCCAACTTCTTTATCGCGGAGAAGTTTTGCAAGTATTCTAACAAAAACCATTGTTGTTGAGACTTCACGTCCTTCGGTTCCCGAATAAAATTCTTCGAACAATTCTTCTGAAGGAGTTTGAATCGGTTGAGCTTTTACAACTCGCTTGGGAATGTATCCGCCCAACGCTTTTCTTCTTTCCTTTAAATAACGTATTTCAGGACTATCCTCCGCCGGTCTGTAAAATGGCGCTTTAACAACTTCATCGTCGGAGATCGGGATGCCGAACCGTGTTCTGAATTCTCTCAATTCTTCTTCGTTGAGTTTCTTCTGCTGGTGGGTAATATTTTTCCCTTCACCTGCCTCTCCAAGTCCGTAACCTTTGACCGTCTTTGCAAGAATAACCGTCGGCGACCCGGTATGTTCTACAGCAGCTTTGTATGCGGCATAAACTTTTTCGGGATCGTGTCCGCCGCGTTTCATTTTTTCAAGATGCTCGTCTGTATAGTGTTCAACAAGCTTCATTAATTCAGGATATTTGCCGAAGAAATGTTCACGAACGTATTTACCGCCATGCACAATAAAATTCTGCGAGAGCCCGTCAATTATTTCATTCATTCTTCTTACGAGCAAACCAGACTTATCTGCATCAAGTAAAACATCCCAATCACTTCCCCATACAACTTTAATGACATTCCAGCCTGCACCCCTAAACGATGCTTCCAACTCTTGAATTATATTTCCGTTTCCTCTGACAGGACCATCCAACCGTTGCAAGTTGCAATTAACGACAAAGATTAAGTTGTCGAGACTTTCACGAGCCGCTAGAGAAATTGCACCGAGTGCTTCAGGTTCGTCGGTTTCACCATCGCCAAGAAATGCCCAGACTTTAGCATCGCTCGGTTTCTTTAGTCCCCTGTCTTCAAGATATCTTGCAAAGCGTGCCTGGTAAATCGCTTGAATCGGTCCGAGTCCCATTGAGACAGTCGGGAATTCCCAAAAGTCGGGCATCAACCACGGATGAGGATATGAAGAAAGTCCGCCGCCCGGTTTTAATTCTCTTCTAAAATTTTCAAGCTGTTCTTTTGAAATTCTTCCTTCGAGAAATGCACGTGCATAAAATCCCGGCGCAGCATGCCCCTGGAAATAAATTATGTCACCTTCACGGTTATCATCTTTACCATGGAAAAAATGATTGAATCCAATTTCATAAAGAGTCGCAGCAGATGCATAAGTAGAAATGTGTCCGCCGATTCCGGCTTCTTCCTTATTAGCACGCACAACCATTGCCATTGCATTCCAGCGAATTAAACTTTTTATCCTTCTTTCGATTTCCCTTCCGCCCGGAAATGGGGGCTGCTCTTCAGCGGAAATAGTATTTATATAAGGTGTGTTCGCGG
>CAZRIQ010000270.1:0-2527 GCA_964600175.1 uncultured Melioribacter sp.
CGTCTCCTCCAATTTCCACATCGGAGGCATTTCTGTCTATCATTAAAGATAAAATCGAGTTGGCAAGTCGATGTATCCCTAATTTTTGTTCCTCGGGAATTTCATCAATATGCTGAACGATATAATTGACTCTTTCAGAACCAATTACAGTCTGGGGAATTCTATTTACAAAAACAGAAAGGATAGCTTTCGCGTTTTGATTCATTAATATTTACCAAGTATGTGGTATAATTTAAATGGAATCTTGCCGAGAAAAACAAAAATTAATCTACCATTGTTGCTGCAATTACTTCATGAATAGACGTTATTCCTAGTTTAACTTTTTCAAATCCCGAATCTCTTAAACTACTTGTTCCATCTTTGCGCGCCTGTTCTCTTACTGCCTCCTCATCGACTTCTTCGCCGGAACGGACAATAATTCTTCTTATTTCTTTCGTGAAGTAAAGTGCTTCATGAACAGCCATTCTTCCTTTGTACCCGGTATGATTGCATCTGTCGCATCCGGCTGCTTCATAGACTTCGTAATCTTTCCAATCTTCCCACTTCAAACCGGCTAATGTAATAACTTCCTGCAGGTTTGCTACTTTTCTTTTACAACTATCACACAGTTTTCTAATCAATCTTTGTGCAACAATAATATTTATTGCGTAGGCAATTAAGAACGGCTCTACACCCATTTTATATAAACGGGCAACAGCACTAGGCGCATCGTTTGTATGCAATGTGGAAAATGTAAGGTGACCTGTGTTTGCAAGTTTAATTGCTGTCTCAGCAGTTTCTTTATCCCTCATCTCACCAACAAGAACAATATCGGGATCGTGCCGTAAAATAGATCTAATAGCCTGCTCAAAATTCATTTTGTGTCCAATCTTCAATTGCCGTGCACCTTCTATTACATATTCCACCGGGTCTTCAACCGTTAAGACATTCTTGGTGGGATTAATGACCTGGTACAACGCAGCTACTAAAGTTGTACTTTTTCCGCTCCCGGTCGGACCGGTTAATATTATCATTCCCTGTGGCTGGCTAATTGCTTTTACGAATGCTTGGTTGGCATAGCCGGTTAATCCGAGTTTGCCTAAATCTCTGATTACTTTTCTATCATCCAAAATTCTGATTACAATACTTTCAAACTTATTTTTCAGTTCGGTTCCGACTACAGGTAAAACCGAGACTCTAAAACGAATGATATGATTATCAATCTCTCTCTGCATAAAACCGTCTTGGGCTCTTTCTCTTTCAAACCTGTCCATCCCTTTAGAACGGTCCTTAATAACAGCCATTACTGCTTCGGGCATTGTGCTGTCCTGCGTATGCCACAACGCTAATTTTCCATCAACTCTAAAATGAATTTCGGTTTTGTTTCCCGGCCTGGGAATAATATGAATATCACTAACACCTTTTCGTGTTCCCTCAACAAGCGCGGCTTCTACTAGGTTTATCAAGGCACTCTTGTTGATTTCGGCATCGAGTTCATCCTCATTGATTGATGCTTCTTCTGTTACAACACTAATTTCCTCCCCTGCTTCTTCAATCAATTTCAAATACTCATTCTCCGAGCCAATGAGTATTTGAATCATCTTATCATAGTCTTTTTTCCGAAGGTAATTGATTTCGTATTTTTTAGCATTTAGTGCGTATGCTATTTTAGCCAGGGCTCTTTCAGTAGGATCTACAGAAGCGAGAACTAATTTGTCTTTAACTCTTTCGTCGAATTTAAAAGGAATAACACGGTACTTGAGAAGCATATCTCTTACTTCTTTACCGTATTTATTCATTAAATTTTTTATTTCAGCTATTCTTTCATCTGAAAGTTCTTCAGGGTGGAAATTTAATTCTTTGAAAGCGTATAAAACTGCTACTTCCCTAAAGATCGTATCATGGTCAAAATTAAATTCATCCACAAGTACTTGAGCAAGATTACGCTTTAATTTGGTTTGGTCGCTATCTTTAACTTTTAAAGCCTGCTCCAGAATTTTAGAATCTATAATTCCTTTCTTTAAAAGGAGGTAACCAATTTTATCGGTCATTTCAAGTTGTGCATCTAGCATTGCCATAATTGCAACACCTACCTCTTATTTATTGCATTACAGGTGATTTGGGACTAATTGTTGCTGTTTCAGCAGATATTAGTGTTAGTGCTATCATAACAATCATAATAACCATCGCAATAATCACCTGAACTAATTCAATAATATTCTTGAGCCGGAATACGGTTTCACTTTCATAATAATTTGCTAACTGCAATGCCGTATTTTTAAGTGTTCCGGTTTCTTCCCCGGAGTGGAATCTTGAAAGAGCGGTTTCGGTAAAAACACCGCTTGCCTCAAACGCTTCGGTAATACCGATCCCTTTTTTAACCATTAAAGGAATTGCAACTTGTTTAATCTGTTGTTCAAAATAACTATTGCCCGCTGCTTCGGCGGCAATTCTAATGGGGTCAATACTTTCTGCAGAACCACTGTATAAAGTATAAAAAACGCGGCAAAAAACTTCAATCAATGTCTTATGTATTAAGGAACCCATT
>CAZRIQ010000270.1:2537-4148 GCA_964600175.1 uncultured Melioribacter sp.
TAGATCAACCATCCAGAGCTAAGTCCAGACGCTATCGGCATTTTCAATATTATTCTATCAAAGAAAAGTTTTCCGTTCTTTGTCCTTGAATACCGCCATACAATTAAAGGTGGTATTACCACTAATAAAGTAACGATAACTATATTGCCGATTAGGAACTCACTAATCTTCAAAGTTGCTGCAGTCATGGGAGGCAGTTCAATTTTAAATTTAACAAACAATTTGGCTGTCTCCGGAAATATATAGCCGACATAAAAAACTACGGCAAGAAACAACACAAACAGAGTTACCAACGGAGTAATTAAAGCACTGCGTAGATTTTTTTTGAACTCTTGTCTTCTTTCCAAGAACTTGGCTGTTGCTCTATAAATCTCCGCCATATTACCACTTTTAGATGCAAGACCCAGCATATACGCTGTAAACTTTCCAAAAACAGATTGATAACGCATAAAGGTTGTTTCGCTATCTGCACCTTTTTTAAGTTCGTTATTAATCTGTTTTAAAGTCTCTCTTAGAGTTTTATTCGAAATATCGTTAATCAACAATGTTAGTATTTCGCTATAGGGCAGTTTTTGTTCAAGAAGTTCGGCGCTGATTTTTACGTATGATACAATTTCCTGCTGCGGTGGTTTTAAGTTAAAATCCAGTAATTTTTTGTTAACAGAAACAACCTCATAACCGAGTTTTCTTAGAGCGCCGACTACTTCTTCTTTGTTAAAGGCTCTCTGTTCACCGGTTACCGGTTTTTCTTTACCTCTTTTTACTTTATACATGTATGCGGATTTGCGTTCAATCGCTTGAATTTTTAGCTGGTTTTTTTCAGCGAGTGTATTAATCCTCTGTTTTGCTTCTTTATATGTTGGAAAAGCAACAACGCCGCTTACCAACTGACCCGAAGGTTTAACCGCATTGAAACGTACTTCAATCATTTTTTATTCCTTCAAAAAAAAAGGCTGATAAACCTAAATAGCTATTTATCAGCCTTAATTTAAGAAAAATTAGAATAAAAACTAATTGTTAATAGAGGTAGAGGAGATTGAATTCGGCCCGACTATCATAGTCACCTTTACCTTGCCTGTCCCGTCATTTCCGTTTTCATTTCCGGTTCCAACTAATGTAACAGATTGAGCAGCTACTGTTTTAGTATAAACACCATTTCCGGTTGTATCAAGAGTACCAGGAATAGTCCAACCGGTAAAAGTATTGCCACCACCACCCAGAGCTTGCGGTTTTCTGTAGTATTGCTGGGCCAAAGAAGCAAGATTAGTTAAGTCGGAAATAACCGCATCACGATTTGCCTGTGAACTGCTTGCCGTAAAAACATTAATACCGACAACTACAGCGATACCGACAATGATAACGCCGAGAACTATAAGTAAGAGTTGTTGCTGTCCCATAGATTACTCCTTCAATTTAGTAAGGTTATTTTGTTGATTAAAAGAAAACAAGAATCAATTTCCACAAACTTGTTTTTGTCTGAATTCACCTGATAGTTTTTAATTAACACTAAAATTCTATCACAACTATTATACCCGATACAATGTCAGTTTACTATCGTTGTTCTAACCGAATTAGGCATTGCCGTAACTTTAACCCGAACTGAATCATTAC
>CAZRIQ010000271.1:0-4147 GCA_964600175.1 uncultured Melioribacter sp.
AAAGAGTACGCTAAAAAAGTTTTGCGTTACGGCGCTGCCGTTATTGTCATGGCCTTCGATGAAGAAGGGCAGGCAGACACTTTCGAAAGAAAAATAAATATTTGTAAACGTGCATATAAAATTTTAACCGAAGAAATCGGTTTCCCTCCACAAGATATAATTTTCGATCCGAACATTTTTGCAATTGCTACCGGGATGGAAGAGCACAATAGTTATGCTGTCAATTATATCGAAGCGGTGAAATGGATTAAGAAAAATCTGCCGCTTTCAAAAGTCTCCGGCGGCGTAAGTAACATTTCGTTTTCATTTAGAGGTAACGATGCTGTTCGCGAAGCAATGCATTCGGCTTTTCTCTACTACGCTGTTGAGGCGGGTATGGATATGGGAATTGTAAATGCCGGACAATTAGCGGTCTACGAAGAAATTCCAAAGGAACTATTGGAAAAAGTTGAAGATGTTATTTTCAACAGGCGTAACGATTCAACGGAAAGATTAGTTGAATACGCCAAGACTATATCTAAAGACGTTAAACGGGAAACGGAAGATGAGGAATGGAGAAGACTTCCAGTCGAAGAAAGATTGAAACATGCTCTTGTTAAAGGGATAGTTGATTTCATAGAACAAGATGTTGAGGAAGCACGATTAAAATATTCATCTCCTATTTTAATTATAGAAGGTCCTTTGATGGATGGAATGAACGTTGTCGGCGATCTTTTCGGTTCCGGAAAAATGTTTTTACCGCAGGTCGTAAAAAGTGCACGAGTGATGAAAAAAGCTGTGGCTCACCTCATCCCCTACATCCAGAAAGAAAAAGAGGCAACGGGTAAAACGACGTCCCGGGGTGTGGGGAAGATTGTGATGGCTACAGTTAAGGGGGATGTTCACGACATTGGCAAAAACATTGTCGGCGTTGTACTTGGCTGCAACAACTATGATGTTATCGATCTCGGCGTAATGGTTCCTTCGGATAAAATACTTTCTGAAGCCGTAGAAAAGAACGCGGACATTATTGGACTCAGCGGTTTGATAACTCCCTCCTTAGATGAGATGGTACACGTTGCTAAAGAAATGGAACGCCTTGGGATGAACATTCCCCTACTAATTGGCGGGGCAACAACTTCACGTCTACATACGGCAATAAAAATTAACCCGGAATACAGCGGTCCGGCAGTTCATGTGCTTGATGCATCAAAAAGTGTTAGCGTTGTCGGTAATTTGATTAACCCGGAACAAAGAGAAAATTTTTCCAAATCGATTAAAGAAGAATATAATAAAGTCATTGAAGACTACAACAAAAAGCAAAGCACTAAAAATTTTATTTCTATTGATGAAGCAAAAAATAATAAACTCAAAACCGATTGGGGAAAAATTCAAATTCGCAAACCGGAAAAATTGGGAATAACGGTATTCAATAATTTCTCTCTTTGTGAAATTAGAAAGTATATCGATTGGACTCCTTTCTTTATTACATGGGAGCTCAAAGGAAAATACCCGGCAATATTTAACGATGAAAAGTACGGTTCGGAAGCAAAGAAACTTTTTGATGACGCAAACAAGATGCTGGATGAAATCGTTTCTAAAAATTTATTAAAAGCAAATGGAATCGTAGGTTTATTCCCTGCAAATTCAATTGAAGACGATGTTGAAATCTACAGTGACGAAAACAGAAGCGGCATCTCTGCAATTCTTCATTTTATTAGACAACAAACCAAAAAAAGCAAAGGTTTACCAAATCTTTCTCTTTCCGACTATATTGCACCCAAAGAAATCTGTCCAATGGATTACATCGGTGCGTTTGCGGTTACAGCCGGAATTGGGATCGAAGAACTGACAAAAAAATATGAAGATGACCACGATGATTATTCAAGCATTATGGTAAAAGCAATTGCTGATAGATTGGCTGAGGCGTTTGCCGAATTGCTTCATGAAAAAGTGAGAAAAGAATTGTGGAGTTATGCAAGTAACGAAAAACTTTCAAACGAAGAGTTAATAAAAGGAAATTATATAGGAATTCGTCCGGCACCGGGTTATCCCGCACAGCCGGATCATTCCGAAAAAACGACAATTTGGAAATTACTCGATGTTGAGAACAACACTTCAATCAAATTAACGGAGAGTTTGGCAATGCATCCCGCCGCTTCTATATGCGGAATTTATTTTTCACATCCCGATGCAAAATATTTCACTGTAGGTAAGATAAGCAAAGATCAGATTGAAGATTACAGGAAAAGAAAAGGAATAAGTACAAAAGAAGCAGAGAAATGGCTACGTCCGGTTTTAAATTATAACGAGGGAGAATAATAAATGAACAAAACATTTCGTCCAGGGGCAATCGGTGCTTTGATGGATGAATATGAAAGAGCCGCGCTCGACTTAAAAAACCTTCTTGTTACAATTAAGCAGGAAGAGTTTGTTAAAATAGTCGATCCGAACACAAAAGATGAAGATTGCAAATCAATCCAGACAATTATGAAACATGTTGTGCGCTCAGGTTACGTTTATGCGGATCAAATCTGCCGGTTTTTGGAGAAGAAAATAGCTAACCATGAATATTATATTTACAATACTGTTCATGCAATTGACGAGTTAGAACGCGTGTTAAATTTTACTTCTGATATTGTTGAAGATCATTTAAGGATGACTGGAAAAGAAATTCTGGCAACTCGGATGGAAACAAAATGGGGTCAGTACGACATCGAGATGATGTTCGAACATGCAATAGTTCATGTACTTAGGCATAGAAGGCAAATTGAAAAATTTCTTAGTCAGCAAAGTGTTTAACAACTTTTTACATAAACGGCGAGGAACAAATGGGTCTTTTTGACAAAAATCCGAGAGAACCAATCGTTGGATCTTTCAAAGTGCTTGACAAAAAAATAATATGCCCTAACTGCGGGAATGATTCGTTTCAAACAAGAGATGTTCTTCTCAATACTCCCGGAATGTCATTCTTCGGATTGGACTGGGCAAACCGGACCGCATCCGCTTTAATTTGTACGAAGTGCGGAAGAATCGAATGGTACTTTAATCAGCCTCAGATATTTAACGGTTGACAATTTATATGCTAACTGACAAACTGAAAAAACTTTTTGAAAGGTGGTCAGATTTGGAAGTCGAAAGCATCTCAGAACTTCCGCTAACTGCATCCAACCGGAAATATTTCAGATTAAAGGCAAAAGATATTTCCGTAATCGGTGCTTTTAATGTCGATAAAAGAGAGAACGAAGCTTTTATCTATCTTTCGGAACATTTCAAAAAAGCGGGATTAAATGTTCCCGAATTCTACGCTGCAAATCTCAAAGAGAATATTTATTTGAACGAGGACCTCGGCGACAAAACTTTTTATTCACGACTCGTTGAATTAAAAGAAGAAAAAGATTTTCCCCGGAATGTTGTTAGTCATTACAAAAAAATTATTGAACATCTTCCCCGCTTTCAAATAGAAGCAAGGAAGAAACTTGACTTTTCAAAATGTTACCCAAGGCGCATGTTCGATAAGCAATCTATTGTGTGGGACTTGAACTATTTCAAATACTATTTCCTCAAGCTTGCAAAAATTCCGTTTGATGAACAAAATCTGGAAAATGATTTTGTAGAATTTTCCCGCCTTCTGCTTTCTGCTGACACAAAATATTTTTTGTACCGTGATTTTCAATCAAGAAATATAATGATGCACAGAGGCGATTTCTATTTTATCGATTACCAGGGCGGAAGAAAAGGAGCGCTTCAATACGATGTTGCTTCCCTTTTTTACGATGCAAAAGATGAGTTAACTGAAGCGGTTCGTGAAGAACTTGTAGACTTCTACATCAGAACAGTAAATAGATTTGAAAAGGTCAGCAAAAAAGAGTTTCTAAAATTTTACTATCCTTATGTTATTATTAGACTTCTACAAAACTTCGGCGCTTTCGGTTACAGGGGATATTTCGAAAACAAATCTCATTTTTTGATAAGCATACCTTATGCCGTTGAAAACCTCGACGGGGTTTTAAAAAATCATCCGCTTCCTAAAAAATTTAAAGAGTTGAATAAAGTGATGCATACACTGGTTGAATCTCCTGAGTTGAGAAAGAAATACGATTCTAAAAGAAATGATACGAAATTAACCGTAAGAATAAACAGTTTTTCTTACAGGGATGGAATCCCT
>CAZRIQ010000272.1:0-4146 GCA_964600175.1 uncultured Melioribacter sp.
ACGGAATGACTAAATATTTCAGCAGGTCAACCGGCAGCCATAAAAGTATTGCCTGTATCATAATTAAGATGGCAATCCAGAACGGGAAAACGACGATCCAATTTGCAAGCCATGATTCCGGCGGGTAATCAATCGATATGCCGGTATATTTGTAGTAGAGCGACCCGAGAATAAGAGCAAGAGGAAACAAGTTGAAAAAGAGCAGAAGCCAATTTCTATATTTCTTAAACCTGGCTTTGTTGATGCCGGGAAAGATGTTATAAAGAGCCGTCGCAGTGCGCTTTACAAAAATAAATTCGATCACGCCGAAGATTAAGACGATCATCAATATGCGGGATACTATGCCCATTAGCTCCTCCCGGATTCCCGTTTAATTTTCTCGACAAGCAGTTTCATGGTGTCGTAATGTGTGCCGCGCCAATAAACTTTACTGCAGTCTTCACATTTGTAAAAAACTTCTTGAATCTCTTTTACTTTCTGCGGCAGACTTTCAATCACTGTTTTCTTCGGTGTCCTTCGCAATTTCCCGTTGCAGGAAATACACCTTGTAAACTCTTTTATCAACCCGGTTAAATTGAACCTGTTCACAACCTCAAATATCTGTTTCTGCGGATCGGTATTTCTGACCCAGTAACCTCTCGTTACGTTTGTTCTCTTTAATATGCCGACGTCGCGCGTAAGAATTGTTCTTTTTTCTTTAATCGAAATCTCTACAATTTGTTCGTCGTTAAAATTATTCTCCCACAAGGAATCGAAACCGAGCATCCTCATATAATTTGTAAGCGTACCGAGATGTACATCTAAAACAAACTTGGGGTTCCTTAAAGGTTTCGGACGCAGCTTTTGAACTTTCGAAATATCAAACGATTCAAAAACCGGGTAGACCGAAATTGTGTTGCGGTCTTTAACCGTATAATCAAACCCAACCGATTTGCCGTTTGCCAATATCAAATCTATTTCCGTATGGGGAACACCCATCGATTCAATCATATCTTTAACAGAAACCTTTCCGGTAAATTCATGCAAGAATTTTTTCTTTCTTTTCGGACATGGAAGAAAATCGTTTAGTTCTTCATAAAATCTAAACCAGGCTTTCCTTGTTTTTGCGGAGTGATTGATCGTCACCGGATAAATATGCTTTCTTAATAATTTATAAAAATACTCCTTTCTCTACGGTTCTCTCAAGTAGTGATCCCTTCGGGACGTGTCTTCTCTGTGGAACTCCGTGTAAAAAATTCTTTCACGGAGATCCACGAAGAAGTCACTGAGCAACACGGAGAAAACAAAAGAATTCGAACGTAATTCCTAAAATTTCCACCTTCGGCTGAAATGACTATATTATTCCGAAGTGCTTTAAAATGTTTTTTGTTATATCGATCCTTGTATTTATCAATTTTGCTGCATCTGTTCCGTTCATGTTCATCGCAAAGAAATAAACGTCTTTTCCTTTTTCAACCCAGCCTACAAACCACGCAACGTATGTTTCGGAGTTCAACTCACCGAGACCGGTTTTACCTTTTAAAGTATAGTCTTTTGTTTCTTCAAGAGTTATTATTTTCTTCACAATGTCCATCGAACGTTTTGAAAAAGGAAGATTCTCGAAATACAATCTCTTTAGAAACTCAATTTGTTCGTCGGCTGAAATCTGCAGACTGCCGTCGAGCCAAAAGTTATCAACTCCACCACCAATGCTCATATTTCCGTAACCGACTTCATCGAGGTACCTTTGCATCCTACGCAGACCGACTCTGCGTGCAAGTTCCCGGTAATACCAAACAACGGAATTCTTTATTGCCGATTGAAGTGTTTGATCGTGATTCCACGACTTTATATCATACTCCGTGCTGTCCCATTTGATAACATAATTTTCATCTTTGATTACGCCGGTTTCCAAACCGACCAGCGAATTAAATATTTTAAAAGTAGATGCAGGTAGAAACTGCCGCGCACATCTTTGAGGATTATACCTTGTATATTGGTTCGACTTCAAATCATATAAAACAAAAGCGGCATCTTTGGTAGGAAAAAACTTCGATAGATCTTCTTCGGTTATCTTTTGCGGGTAAACGCTGCCGATAAAAGAGATAAGAATAATGACAGCAATTATAATCTTTTTCATCTTCGTTTATTCTCTCTTGAGTTCAAACGTAAATATAGACTAAAACTCAAAAATTATAAATGAACTTCCGAAGAAAATTTACATTGCGGTTTTAGTATTGGTCACTAATTTTTGATCCGCCTTATGATAGCGAAAGAGCTTGTAGTTCATGCTGTCGCACAATGCCCTGAAACTCGCTTCAATTATATTTTTTGAAACGCCGACCGTGCCCCATGTTTCTTCACCGTCACCGGACTGAATTATAACGCGGACTTTTGCACCGGTGCCGTCTTTCTCATCAAGCACACGCACTTTATAATCGATTAATTTTATCTGGGCTATCTCCGGGTAAAATCTCAAGAGCGCTTTTCTCAGTGCGTTATCAAGAGCATTGACAGGTCCGTCGCCGTCGGATGCTGTATGTTCAATCTCGCCGTCGACTTCTATTTTAAGAACCGCCTCGGCTTTCGAATGTCCCCTATTATCATAGAAAACGTTTACTTTCGAATCGACTACATTGAAGAAAGGGGAAAACTCATTCATTTCGGAACGAAGCAGCAATTCGAAGGAAGCTTCAGCACCGTCGAATTGAAAACCTTCATGTTCAAGCGACTTCACATAATCGACGACCTTCTTGCTCACTTCTTTGTTCGAAGATAAGTCAACACCGATTTCGTTTGCCTTGTACCTAATGTTGCTTTGACCGGAAAGATCGGAAACGAGAACGCGCTGTTTGTTGCCGACTAAATTCGGATCGATGTGCTCATACATTTTGCTGTCTTTCATAACCGCACTCACGTGAACACCGCCTTTATGCGCAAATGCCGATTTACCCGTAAACGCAGCGCGCGAGTTCGGCGCCAGGTTCATCAATTCATAAACATAATTTAAGAGTGAAGTTAAATGTTCTAATTGTTCTGCCTGGTTTGTCGTACAGTTAAGTTTTAGAATAAGATTTGGAATTATACTTCCGAGATTTGCATTACCACACCGCTCACCCACACCGTTTATCGTTCCTTGCACATGAACCGCACCGGCAGCAACTGCAGCAAGAGAATTAGCAACACCGAGTTCGGAATCGTTGTGCGCATGAATTCCTATATTTACGTTAAACCTACTTTTAATATCTTCAACTGCTTTTGAAATTTCATTGGGAAGCGAACCGCCGTTTGTGTCGCAAAGAGCCAGGGTATCAGAACCGCCGTCGACGGCAGCTTTCAGCATTCTATATGAAAATGAAGGATCGTCTTTGTACCCGTCGAAGAAATGTTCCGCATCAAAAATTACTCTTCTTCCTTTCGACGTTAGAAGTTTAACAGACTGATAAATCAGTTCCGCATTCTCATCATCGGTTAAGCCGAGAGATTTTTGCGAATGGAGTCTCCACGTCTTACCAAAAATTGCCACGACCGGGGTTTCGGTTTTTAATATCGCGTTTAAGTTTGCGTCGCCTTCCACATTGTTAAGCGATCTTGCGGTTGAACCGAAAGCGCACATTTTGGCATGATTAAGCTTCAACGATTTTGCACGTTCGAAAAATTCTTCATCTTTAGGATTACTGCCGGGCCATCCGCCCTCTATAATATCGATACCAAAATCATCAAGACGTTTTGCAATCAACAGTTTGTCCTGGACGGACAGGGTAACACCCTCGCCCTGTGTGCCGTCTCTTAGTGTAGTATCGAATATTTCAATTTTCATTTTCTTCTTCCTTTGTTTCTTACAAAGATTGTTTAAGCTATCATGCCGGACTTGCGCGCATATTCAAAAAGTCCGCCGCTTTCTATTATCGGCAAAACATCGCCGAGCGGCTTTAATTTATACTCGGCGTTTGACGACAAATTTTTAAGCACGTTATTCTGCAGATCGAGTTCGAGCGAGTCGCCGGTTTTAATTTTGTCATTCAGCTTTTCGTTCGATTCGAAAGGAACAATAAATCCGCCGTCTACCGAATTACGGAAAAATATTCTTGCATACGATTCGGCAATTACCGCTTGCACACCTGCTTTCTGCAGCGCAGCAGTTTGGAAAAGGATGATAAAGGATTT
>CAZRIQ010000273.1:0-4142 GCA_964600175.1 uncultured Melioribacter sp.
GAATTGTAAGCTGCCTCATTGCCGCGCTGAGCTGCATCTCTATATAATTTCACTGCTATCCCTTTGTTCTCGGCAAAGCCGATTCCGTTTTCGTAACAAAACGCAAGCGCCGCTTCCGCCAAAACCGAGCCGCGGTTAGCTTCATTCTGCAGCACTTTCACATTTTTCATTACATCCAAATCCATTTTGTCAACGATATTTGCGAAAGCGATTCTGACCATTGCCTCGGTACTTCCAAGGTCGGCCGCAGTTTGCCAGAAATGAAACGCCTGCTTTTTATCCTGCTTCACCAACTGCCCGGAATAGTAACAAAGCCCTAATTCTATAATGGAAGGAATATGATTTTTCTTACTCGCTCTCATCAACAGGTCAAACGCCTGCTGGTTTGTTAACTGGTAATCCAAACCAAGTGCAGTTAATCCCGCCCACACAAACATAGCGTCGGCATTGCCCTTATCAATTTCTGCCTTTAAATTACCATAAAAAGATTTGGCTTGAATCATCTTTATTAAATGTTCCCCTGCCCTGGCAGCGCCAAGTCTTAACGCTCTTAAGTAATACATAGCAGAACCGATTAGGTCTTTGCTATAGAGTCTTCCCTTCTCCATTGCGCGCGCTTTAAGCAGAAATGCTTCGGGACTTCCCGACTTTGCCGCAGCTTCTATTATACCGGTTGTTGATGTATCAGGCAAATTAATATTATTTGCATCCTCATTTATACCGAGGTATTGAATCAGTTCATCCTTGTTCTTCTTGATCAGTTCTTCAAATGAAGTATCACTTATTATAGTTGAGTCTTTGGCAAAATCATAGAAATCCAAACCCCAGCCGGGATCAATTAAAGGCGCGGCTGCATCTACATTGCCTACCAATAGTTTGTTTTTGTCGTCTGTTTGTGCAGGCACAAAACCTATTTTTTTCATCTGCTCAATAGCTTTCTTTGCCGGGTCGTAACCAGCTTCGGCAGAACTCTCAAAAAACTTGTAAGCTTTATTGTAATCTCGGCTTACAACTAAATTGTCGCTGTAAAAAACTCCCATTGCATATTGAGCTTCAGGCAGCCCGGAGTTAGAAGCATTTCTAAAATGATAAAAAGCATCGAACGGATTCCACGGTACGCCGATTCCGTTGTTAAGAAGAATTGCATAATTGAAATTTGCATACGGAAGATTTTGATCTATAGCTTTCCGCAGCCAATAGATTGCCTTTACAGTATCGGTAGGAAATCCCCGCCCGAGCAGGTACCTTAATCCCAGTTCATGCTGTGCAAACGGATCGGCTTTGTTTGCTTCTTGAACGAGGAGATAACTCGACAATAAAGAATACGAAACATACTTCGCTTTTATAAGCTGTCTTCTAACTGGATGGTTGTTACGAAATGCTTCGCTTATTGTTGTATCCTGCGCATATAAACAAAAGGGAAACAATAAAAATAATAATAGAATCTTCTTCAAAGATTAATCCGGTTCATAATTTCACTGGGAAAATTAACTCATTCTACTACAGGATGGTTAAAGTAGTTTCTTTTTTAGTGTGAAAATATTTTTACCTTTTATATTCATGTAATCCATTTCATCCATAAGCTGACTTATAATATACAATCCCATACCGCTCTCCGGCAGGTTTTGTATGTCTTTCGGGTCAAAATCCAATTTTGGAATTTCCAAATTTTTGCGCGGCTCACCTTCATCAACAACCTTTATTACTAGAATGGAACCGTCTTTTACAACTTCAATTTCAATCGATTTGGTTTCGTCGCCCTTGTATCCGTGTTTAATAACATTATTAAGAGCTTCGGTAAGTGAAATCTCAATTTGACTGCAGACAAAATTTTCAACGTTGTTGAATTGCAGAAAATTTTTGATTTCCTGGTTAACTTCGTCGACTTTTGCGTATTCACTTTTGATCTTAAATGTCTTTACTTCCACAAATACCCTGGGTCATTGGCAGATTAAATATAACAAACTACTTCTAAACACTAAAGAAAATCCCGTTGTGGCGTTCGAGCAAAATTCAGCAAAAACAACCGCTTTTCGATTAAATATCGACTGTCTTTTGGTTCTCGGTTATTATAATTTCCCATCCACTAATTAATAAATTGCGACGACATGAAACAGCCTGAATTATTATATACAAAAATCAAATTCGTTGTCTACATCCTGATAGTCGTTCTGTTTTTAATTTCAGGTTTCAATATACAAAAGAAGAATACCGGCGGTATATCAATAAAAAAAATTATAAGGGAACAACTAAAAATATACCCTTCGATGCAGATTGAGGATGTCTACAAACTATTGTACCAATCGGCATTAGGAAGTGAGCACGCCGTTAAGGATACATCCGCTGCAAGAAAGTGGATGGAAAACGAAATAGCAAATCTAAGTTTTGCCCGATCGGATTCTTTAGTGGAAAACATTTCTCCCGACGGCAGAATAGTACGTGTTAACCTGCGCCCGTATTTAAAGAAAAATTATGATCCCAAAGTTTTATTGGCTACATTTATCAAAACTGCAGAAGAATTTAAGGGCTCGAAAGATACCCTAGAGAACTATTTAGATGCAACAGTAGAAATGGCTGAAAAAGGTGAACTAAAGTTAAACGTCAATGAAATGAAAAAGTATTTTGAGAAAATGAAGAGAGATAATTACCCGGCTGTACATCATTCAAAGAAATATGCTTCACTTTATTCCCCGGCGTATCGAGTTGTAGATATAAAATACATCCCCTTTTTAAAAGATGACCACCACTAGTTTTGAATAGTGCGGAAAATCAGTTCTTATTTAAGAATGTCCGCTCTGCGACATTATTTTATTTCCCCTTGTTTTAAGTTTTGATTTAATTTTATTAACCATTTATCCAAACAGTAAAAGTTCACGGAACTTTTGAGAACTAATTTTGGTTTGAGATAATGTGTCTGTTTTTGATAAATTAGAGTCACAAAAGCGAAGGATAAAAAATGTTAAAGAAAACAATAGTAATATCAATCGTCTCCGTTACAGTTCTCTTGTTGATGGGAAGTTTAATTTTCAATACGCCAAATGAAAACAAACAAATAACTAAAAAGGATTTGAATACAAAACCTATGGACAACAACACAAAATTAGATACAGCAACATTCGGGGAAGGATGCTTCTGGTGTACAGAAGCAATCTTTCAACGGCTCAAAGGGGTGAAAGAAGTAATCTCGGGTTACTCGGGAGGACATGCTGCAAATCCTTCTTACGAAGAAGTATGCACCGGTTCTACCGGACATGCAGAAGCATGCCAGATAATTTTCGATCCGAATACAATTTCTTACGATGAACTTCTTAAAGTCTTTTGGAAAACACACGATCCAACAACTCTGAACCGTCAGGGAAACGACATCGGCACACAGTATAGGTCGGTTATATTTTATCACAACGAAATGCAAAAGAACTTAGCCGAAAAATACAAGAAGGGGTTAGATGCATCCGGTGCTTACGAGAGAAAAATAGTAACCGCTATCGAACCATACAAAAATTTTTACAAAGCTGCGGATTATCATCAAAACTACTACAACAATAATTCTAACAAACCATACTGTGCTTTTGTAATCGGTCCGAAGCTCGACAAATTCGAAAAGGTATTTAAAAACGATCTGAAGAAAAACAGCGACAAATAAAAACCGGGTAATAAACTTCAACGCTTTAAAACAAATAAGGCAGTTCAAACGAACTGCCTTATGAAGAAAGTAAAATTTAGTGTTAGTTTACTATTTTTACTTCTTGAGCTTGAAGACCTTTTTGACCTTGAGCAATAGTGAACTCAACTTGCTGACCTTCTTGCAAAGTACGGTATCCCTCGCCTTGAATTGCCTGGAAGTGAACAAATACATCATCGCCGTCAGGGCGTTGAATGAATCCGTAACCTTTTGAACTGTTGAACCACTTTACAGTTCCTTTTACTCGTTCCGCCATCTTAAAGATGCTCCTTTAAAAATGTGAAAATAAATTAATTAACGAACAGAGCACCGGAAAACTTGTTAATTTAAAAATCAACAAACAAAATACTGCTCAAGTTCAAAAAAGGAAAAAGCAGAAATACTACTTAGTCCTTCGCTCCGCGTGTAGGACTCGAACCTACAACCCTGCGGTTAACAGCCGCATGCTCTACCATTGAGC
>CAZRIQ010000274.1:0-4134 GCA_964600175.1 uncultured Melioribacter sp.
TGGAGTATAAGAATATTTATCACCATAGCAGCTAAGATCATCATTAATATCTTCCGTTACAATCCAGAGAATGTTCGGTCGTTTTCCATTTTCTCTTAACGGAAAGCTGAACAATGGTTTTGGAATGCTTAAAGCGGCGGCAGTGCCGCCAATCATCTTTAGAAAATCTCTCCTATACATTTTACCTTCGCTTTTATTAAAGAGTCGAATAAAAAATAGCAAAAAGGAACTTCAATAAAATACGTTTTTAATACGAAATGCTCCTTTCTTATCTAACATTTATATTGTATTCAATATTTAATGTATAACGTTGCAATTAAAGCGCCGCTAAGAACTACAATCCTACAATTGTTCCGAAGAAATACCTAAGGGACAAACCGCTTTTTTGTTTTTTAATTTGGTGCGGCTAAATCCGTCCGATCAATCACGGCTCTTCCTCAGCGTTTCCCGTCTCTTCTTCATATATTCCAGCTTCTTGTCCCTGTTCTCTTTGTCTTCCGGACTTAATTCGGAGGGTGCAGCCGCCTGTTTCTTAAACACATAATAAACCAGCGGAGTATAAGGAATCTTCTCGCCGATTAGGAGAAGTTCGTCCGTAACTTTTAAATACGCGCCCTCTATCGGCCGTTCTCCATTTAGGATATAAATCTTTCCTTCTTTTACTTCCCAGGTATACGGGCCTTCGAGCTCGGCATTTCCGTTTTCTAAAAACTTCCAGCAGGTTCCTTTAAAAGCTTTCCCAATCACAACCGCAAAAGCAGCGTTCTTTATTCCCGTCTTTTTGGCCAATTCATCAACTGCTTCGGTCTTTTCCAATTCAGAAACAGAATAGTAGGATGTCCCGTTTATCGAAATCCCGTAATAATCCCATACCCCTGAAACTTTTGATTTTAAGTCCTCATCACTGCTGCCTATCCACCGGGCTAACTGCCGGGGCCTTTCCTCTTTCAAAACCTGGGCTTGCAAAGGATGCGCCGCTAATACGCCGAAAAAAACAATCATCAAAATCATGATTTTCCTAAAACAGATCATAGTCTCCTCCTTGTTATTGTTTTTTGAATATAACGTTGCCGCTAACCCCCCTTCATTTTGTTTCGATGGGCAGACCGGCAGCTTCATTGCGGGGCTGTCGGTATTAAGCAGTTTGTTAGAACACACAATAATAAAACTTGTTTAGTTGGCACAAAAAATTTTGATTTGTTTTAACCAATACAGTGTTTCCCATTCCAGGGTTGCAGCTAAATTTATTAATTTCCATGGTTCGCAAGTTGCATCGTTTGTGAACAGAACCAATCCGAGTTTCTCATCAGGATACAATTGAATCTTCGTACTAAAACCCGGTCCACCGCCATCGTGCGTAAGAACCCATCTCCCGGGTTTTCCGTATATCTGCCAGCAGATCCCCTGTCTATGATAATTCAGTGAATCCTCTTGTTTAATTATTACTTGTTCATCATAAGTCATTTTTCTAATCGATTCCTGTGTAAGTATTTGCTGCCCCTGGTACACTCCGCCGTTCATATATGCAATTACCAATTTTGCTGCATCTTCAACTGAACCAATCAATGCTGTGGATGGTGTCTGATCTGTATAGACTCGCTCCATCCATATATAACCACCGCTCCATTGTCGAATGTAGGAACCGGCCAGAATGGGAAGCAACGGAGTCATGATATTCCATATTGGATGCGTACCTGCCGCCTCATCCGGTTCCATTGCTTTTGTATAGAGAAAATCGGTGTGATTCATCCTCAAAGGCTTAAGAATATTTTGGCGGATATAATCTTCATAAGATATGCCTGTTACTTTTTCAATAATGGCGCCCAATACCATATAACCAATATTAGAATATTCAGTATGATCTCCTGGTTCAAATATAAGCTTAGAATAATCAGGGAGTACTTTCTTAATAAAATCAGTTTGATTAATAGATGGTTCTCCATCATGATGAATCCATTTAATAAAAGTAAATACAGATGGATCCGGCAATCCTGAAGTATGATTAAGTAGATTCATAATTGTTACTTGCTTACTTGTTTCAGAAGGGTATTCTACTTTGAAAAATGGAATATATTTGATTACAGGATCATTTAGAGACAGCAGCCCTTTTTCCTGAAGTTGAAAAACAGCAATCGCAGTAGCAATTTTTGTACATGACCACCAATGGTATACCGTCCTTGGCGTTGCTTGAATTTTTCGCGGCTGATCGGCCCAACCAAAGCCTTTTTCATAAACTATACTATTGTTTTTTATTACAGCCAATGACATTCCGGGAGGATTACCAGATTCGACTACCTTATTCATATAATCCTCTAATTCCGAAATACTCTTAATCGTATTTGGTGGTTCGGGAGTAGCGGCACAAGAGATGAACATGCCTGTTAGTAATACTATTAAAATATAATTATGTAGACGCTGCACTTTTAAAAAAGACTTAAAATAGTATGTGTTCAACTCACGAACTTTCATCATTCTATAATAATGAAATAAATATTTAATGTGTTCTAACGGTATTGCGGTTAAGCTGCCGCTCGTTAGAGTCCGTCGGACTCCAACGGAGTCTGACGACCCAAAACAACAATGCCGCATTTATTAAATATATTTCTAATTAGAACAAACTTTCATTTACAAACTGCACCGAATTACAAAGCTGAAACTGAACAACTAATTCTATAACTATTAAAATGCCAAATGCGAATACAGCTTGCCCCGCAGTCTTTTTGCGGGGGCGTCCGGTTGATTTGCGGGTTAGGTGCGATTACTTATCATTTTTATTTTTCATATATGTGTGTATAAATTTCCCGAACTTTTTATCTTTCTGTCTCTTTTCGAAATATGACATTTCGTTATACAAAGATTCCTTATACATTTTTATGTAATTCTGATAACGTTCATTTGAAATTATTCCTTCCTCTACTCCTTTCATAACTGCACAACCTTTCTCAATAGTATGAGTGCAATCAGTATAGCGACATTTCTTTGACAATTCTGCAATTTCATCGAAAGTATTGTCTAGACCAGATTCAATAGAAATAATTCCAAGTTCTCGCATTCCAGGATTATCTACTACAATTGACCCATTTTCCAGAACAATAAGTTCTCTGCGTGTTGTTGTATGTTTTCCTCTTCCATCTTTCTCTCTGATGGGTTGCGTTTTAAATAGCTCTTGGTGTATTAGATTATTTAATAAAGTAGTTTTACCGACACCGGATGAACCAAGTAAGCAATAAGTTTTGGAAGGAGTAAAGTATGTTCTAATATATTCTATATCGGCCAGATTGTTATTGCTGAATGCTTCAATTTTAATGTCCGGCATGATTTTAAAAATATCATTTTTCTTACTTCCAATTTCATCTGAACTTATTAGGTCACTTTTACTTAGAAAAATAACCGGTGTAATATTACTTTCGTTTATCATAACCATATAACGCTCCAGTCGTCTTAGGTTAAAATTGGAATCCAGTGATTGCATAATAATTGCCGTATCTATATTCGCAGCGATTAGTTGATATTCTATTTTTTTACCAGAGGTCTTTCTTTTTAACAATGATTTTCGTGGTAATATATCGTGAATGATTGCCAACGAATCATCGTCAAATAATTGAACATATACCCAATCACCTACAGTTGGAAAATCCAAAACAGAATCTGAATTGAATAAATATTTTCCGGTTAATTCAGCATAAATATCATTTTCGCCATTCGAGACAACAAAACTATTTTTATTTACTGTAATTACTCTAGCAATTTGATAATCAGTCATTTTAGATAAATCATTTTTATCTTGGAACCATTTATCGAAGCCTATTTTTATAAGATTATCCATATTCATCTAAAGCACCTAACGGCCTTGCAATTAAAGCGCCGCCCAGGACGACAATGCAATAATTGCAAACTACCTTTTTATTTTAAACCATTTTTATTTACTAATCATACTTTAACAACTAGCTTACTTTGAAAACGAATACCAATAACCACATCAAACGACCGCATCGAAGATAGCGGTCGCTTTGAATTGCAGGTTATATGCGACATTGACAAAACAATTAATAATATTATTTCTTCTTTTTCTTATCAGGTCTTTGAGTTAGAACAGATGCAGCAATTGTTTTGATTTCCTTTTTAGTAACTTTT
>CAZRIQ010000275.1:0-4132 GCA_964600175.1 uncultured Melioribacter sp.
TAATGTAATCTATTTGGGAGGAACCGAAGAACAAAAGCAAAAATATCTTGTACCGCTTGCCAAAGGTGAAAAGATAGGAGCTTTCTGTTTAACCGAAGCCCAGGCTGGATCCGATTCGTTCAATGTTAGAACGCGGGCTGAATTGGACGGCAATGAGTGGGTTTTAAACGGTGAAAAATTATGGATTACCAACGGCGGCATCGCAGATATCGTACGCGAATTAGTACGTACAACAAAAGGAGTAACTGCTTTTATAGTTGAAACAAAAACGCCTGGTTTCCATGCGGGTCCCCCGGAAAAGAAAATGGGAATAAAAGGAAGTACAACCAACCCGATCACATTCGATAATGTAAGAGTGCCGAAGGAAAATTTGGTAGGCACAGACGGCAGGGGGTTTATTCTCGCGATGAAAACTCTTGACGCCGGTAGACTCGGATTAGGAGCTGCATGTCTTGGAGCGTCTAAGGAATTGTTGGAATTATCTACGGTTTATGCAAAACAGAGAAAGCAGTTTGACCAAAGCATAAGTAATTTCCAGGCGATACAATTTATGCTTGCCGAGATGGCGAGTTTAATTTATTGTATGGAATCGATAGTATACAGAACTGCTGTCGATTACGATCTTAAGAAAAATATTTCGCGGCAATCGGCAATTGTAAAGTTAGTTTGTTCCGAATCACTTGATAAAATTGCAGATTGCGCAGTGCAAATTCACGGAGGAATGGGTTATTCAAGAGAACTTCCCATAGAAAGATTTTATAGGGATTCGAGAATAAATAGAATCTTCGAAGGAACAAATGAAATTCAAAAAGGAATTATTGCAAGGGAAGTATTGAAGAGAAACGGTGCCGTATAAATCTTGTTAAACTAAAAAGGAGACTAATTTTAATGAAACCATTAACGTTTACGGACGATAATTTTGAGAGCGAAGTTTTAAAATCAGATAAACCCGTTATTATTGATTTTTGGGCTGCCTGGTGCGGACCATGTAAAATGATTGCCCCAATTATAGAAGAACTAGCCGATGAATATGACGGAAAAGTAAAAGTCGGGAAACTCGATGTTGATGAAAATAACCAGACTGCTATTAAATACGGTGTTAGAAGTATTCCAACAGTTTTGTTTGTGCAAGATGGGGAAGTGAAAGAATCTATTATCGGCGCTGTTCCCAAGTCTATATTTTTGGAAAAGCTGCAAAAGCTTGTATAGTATATTCGACAATTGTATTTATCGAAGGTATAACTTTGTAAGTTGATTGAGGTTCAGAGAATTGAAAACGATTCGTAAGTTTTTGTTTAATGATTGATTAAATGATTGGATGATTGATTAGATCAATGAAAACTAGTTGGTGATTAAATAAAATATTTTTATTGGATGCATTCACAAAATAAATTCTTTAGGAGTGAATGAAAAAAAAATTACTGGTTTCCGAAGAAATAAGTCCAAACCTTATAAATAAGCTTTCCCCCTTTTTTGTCGTTGATTACAATCCGAAAATCGAGAGGAAAGAACTGCTTTCCAAAATCTCTGATTATAATGTTATTGTAGTTAGAAGCAAAACTAAAGTGGACCCCGAAGTAATCAACAAAGGGAAAAACCTCGAACTAATCTGCAGAGCCGGAACAGGTGTTGATAATATTGATATTGAGGCGGCGACTCGGAAGGGAATCCCTGTAATGAATACACCCGGCGGAAACACAATTTCAGCAGCTGAACATACATTGGCACTTATGCTGGCATTATGCAGGCATATTCCCCAGGCTAATATTTCTCTCAGAGAGAATAAATGGGAACGAAGTAAATTTAAAGGCACCGAACTTCAAGGAAAAACGTTGGGAATAATCGGCTTGGGGAAAATTGGAAAAGAAGTAGCTTCCCGCGCTAAATCGTTTGGAATGAAAATAGTTGGGTTCGATCCGCTCTTGTCGAAAGAAATTGCGGACCAGTTGGAAATAGAATTGTATAGTTTCAAAGACCTGATTTCGAATTCGGATATTATTACGCTTCACGTTCCCTTAACCGAAGACACGGAAAATTTAATTTCCGAAAAAACAATTGATAAGTGTAAAGACGGTATCAAGATTATAAATTGTGCTAGAGGAGGATTAGTTAACGAGAATGCAGTAGTTGCGGGATTGAATAAGGAAAAAATTTCCGGCGCTGCATTCGATGTTTTTCTAGAAGAACCCCCTAAAAATTCTGAGTTGATCAATCATCCGAAAGTAATTTGTACACCGCATCTCGGTGCTTCAACCGAAGAAGCCCAGGAAAAAATAGCTGTTCAATTAGGCGATCAAATAATCTCATGGTTGAATGAAAATAAATTAGACGGTTGTGTTAATACCGTGGGCATCAAACATATCGGCGATGAAAAAGTTCAACCATATTTGGATTTAGCCGAGAGAATTGGAGAAATTCATTTTCAAATTTTAAGGGGGAATTGTTCTAAAGTTGTTTTGAACTACCACGGAAATTTTTTAGAGAAATATTCCGAAACAGTTAAAGCTGCTTATCTGAAAGGGCTAATACAAAATTTAATATCGCAGCCTGTTAATTATATTAACGTTTTTGCCGTAGCTGCCGAGATCGGATTGATGATAGAGGAAAAATATTCTCCCCCGGATAAAATATACCCTGTTCTGTTTTCCGCTGATATGACGACAACAGGCATGAAGTCTGAGAGCAATCTTTTAATTGCCGGAACTGTTGCCATGAATAACTACCCCGTAATAACAAATATCGGCGAATATCATGCAGAAATAAAGCCTGAGGGCAATATGATTCTATATTATAATCATGATAGACCCGGGGTACTTTCAAAAGTAAGTTCGATTTTAGCGGGTTTTAGTATTAATATTGCTGGACTGTCATTGAGCAGGTTGGGAAAGGGATTGGATGCATTGACTGTTATTAATACCGATGAAGTTGTAAATAAGAAAATACTGGATGAACTAAAAGAGATTGATGAGATAAAATCAATATATTCATTAAGGATTTCAACGAAAAAAACAATATTTTAAACTTGATTAAATCCTTGACAAAAAGAACACCTTATATTAAATTCATTTGAAAATTTGTTGAAATTCCAGAATTAGTTGTTTGACGCGCACATTATATCTATACAAAAAAAGTGTAATAATATCTTGAAAGTAAATTCAAGATAATGTGCTTTTATTTTTTTCTTTTAACTGTTTGACTTAAGGGCATGTTCCAAATTGTTTGATGCAATAATTTGTATTCTATTCAAGATTTTTGACAACTAACTTTAAAATAAAAGAGGGAGGCTGCTGTTGGTAATATTTTTACTATTTAACTCACCAGAAAACCCTTTCTTAAATTTAATTCACAAAAGTGGAGAGAAATATGTATAAAAGGATTCTATACTTTTTTTTGTTGTTCTACGGTTAAATTTTCATTTATTTTTTTGTTCCAGTAATAAGAACATTTTAGCAGGAATTATTTAAAGTTTTGCGGTTTTTAAAAATTAAATATTAGAAGGAGGTTGTATGAAAAAAGCTGATAGATTTAAGCTACTATATTTTATTAGTATCAGCTTAATAATCTTTTTGAATGGCTGTATCGATACGGGCGTGCAGGTTATACCAAGCAGCTTCGATCTGCGCAGTCAATTCAAGATTGTTAATTTAGCTACGGATGTCGGATCAGCATCATTTACTGTTTTAGATGCAGAAGGAAATAGTGTTGCTACAGTTTCTTCGCTTGCGTTTGGCGATGAATATCCGGGAAGCGGACAAGATTTTGTAGATATGCCGTCCGGATCCAAAACATTTAACGTTACATATTCGGCTTCGGGAGTTGCTTCCAACGCATTTGCAAAAGCACTTCCCACCGATTGGAAAATGAGAATATTTTTAACCGGTAATGCCGCAGAAAGAAAGTTAGTAGTATCTACACAGCGTTACCTTGAACAGCAAAAAGACAGCGATTACGGAAAAGGTGTTTACCGTCCGGATTCTTCTTCTTTCATGATTTTTAACGCTACTGCAGATGCGTCGGTTACAGATGTAGAAGTAAAAGGAGCAACCGTTGATACAACTATTACATTCAGCAGTGCTGTTGGAGCCGGAAAAGCAGAGAGCGGTTTTCACGCGCAGGGCAAAACAGCTTGACG
>CAZRIQ010000276.1:0-4110 GCA_964600175.1 uncultured Melioribacter sp.
TTGAACAAATTTTTCTTGAAATTTATAACTGCCTTTTGCCGTTTTTACGGTTTTTATAAATTTTACGTTTACCACACTGGATTTAACCTTAACTTTTGCTTTATCTGCAAATGATTGCTGTTTAGCCATTAATTAATCTCCTAAATTTTGACGACAAATCTAAAGAAAAAATTTTTCAAAAAAAAATTATGGTAAGAATAACTAGTATTCGAACAACATTTGTTTTCATAATCGGGTGGTTTTCCCACGTATTCCCCCCCTTACTAAGGAGTGTCGCAGACTGCGTTGGAGTCTACGGACTCTAACGAGGAGAAAGGGGAGGTTCTGTCAACCCACTTTTGCAAGGATAAGATCCGCTAAAATTCTTCCCGATTCTTTCAATTCGAAATCTTTATCGACGTCTTCACCGGTACTCACTTCCTCTTTACCTTTTACTTTAAGATTAGCCGCATTCTGTTTTTCTTTATCTCGTTCTTTTTTCTTTGCGTCAAGTTTATCCTTTTCTTCTTTTCTTACATTTTCATTAAGGGACCATTCCTTCTTATTACGCATCTCTTTCGATTCGTTAATATCCTCGACCATACTTAAATATTCGGGATCGTTTTTAATTCGTTCGTCGTGTTTTTTGATCAGCATCGGAATAAATTTTTTAAGATTCTCATACTTTGAATACTGTGTCCCAGCAATATGATCCCACGGCAAAGCACTTGGCTGCGAACTTTCTCCGAATTCGGAAGAATCGTACAGCGATGGAAAAGTTATGTCCGGTATTACACCTTTTCTTTGAGTGCTGCTTCCCGTAATTCTATAGAACTTTGCGATAGTCATTTTCACTTCGCCCGTTTTATTATCTTTCGAAGGCAAGAATCTTGAAAGATCAATCACATTTTGAACTGTGCCTTTGCCATAGGTGTCTGTTCCAATCACTAAGCCCCTGTTGTAATCCTGGATAGCCCCGGAAAAAATTTCAGATGCGGATGCGCTGAACCTATTAACAAGTACTGCGAGCGGTCCGTCGTAATGTATTGCAGGATCGGGATCTTTATCTACTTCAACAACTCCCATTGAATTTTTTACTTGAACAACCGGTCCCTCTTTTATAAACAATCCGGTCAATTGAATTGCTTCTTGAAGCGAACCGCCGCCGTTGTTTCTCAAATCAATGATTACACCGTCTACTTTTTCTTTTTCGAATTTCTGAAGTATTTTCTCGACATCTCTTGTTGTGCTTTTATAATCTTTAACTCCCCGTTGTGCTGCGGCAAAATCACTATAGAAGGACGGCAGTTTTATTACCCCGAGTTTAAAGTTTGTTCCGCCCTCTTCAACGTTTATGATTTCATCCTTGGCAGCCTGCTCTTCCAATTTAATCTTGTCTCTAACCAATATTAGTTCGTGCGGAATTGCATTCGGTCCGTCTTTCTTTTCAAGGATGTTTAGTCGAACGACTGTTCCTTTTTTACCTCGAATCAGTTGAATAGCATCATCGAGTCTCCATCCGATGACATCTATCATTTCACCTTTTTCTCCCTGGGCAACTCCAACAATCCTATCACCTTCGTGAATCAGGTTGCTTTTTGCTGCAGGCCCGCCTGCAATGATACTTACAACTGTAGTATAATCACCATCGGTTTTCAATGAAGCACCGATTCCCTCCAACGAAAGACTCATCGCTATATTGAAATTTTCCGAACTTAACGGCGAGAAGTAATCCGTATGCGGATCGAAAGCCTCGGCAAAAGAATCCATATAAAGCTGGAAAACATCTTCCGGCTCGTACTGCAACATTATTTTGTAATAATTATTGTAACGTTTGGTAAGTACATCTACAATACCTTTCCAATCCTTACCGGAAAGTTTGAGATTGAGTGCATCGTTTTTTATTCGGAGACGCCATAGTTCATTTAGTTCTGAAGTTGTTTTTGCCCAGTCCGCATCTTTTCTATTCGGTTTGAAGTATTCATTCTTGGTGAAATCAAACTTATGCTTGAGCAGTTCATTTATATGCTTGATTCTTTCACCTACTCTTCGTTTATAAGTGTTGAAAATTTCAAATGCTGGTTCAAGAATTCCTGCCTTCAAGTCCTCATCAAGCTGAGTTCTGTATTGGTCGAATCTTTGGATATCTTCCTGTAAAAAATAGAGCTTATTATTATCAAGTGTTTTGATATAGTCATCGAAAATAACTGCCGAAAGAGAATCGTTCAACGGAACTTTTCTATAGTGATAATTGATTAGTAGATTCGTAATGATCTGGTTTTTTCTTGTCAAAAGTTCATTTGGATAAAGTACCTTGTTTGTATCTATCGAGTGATCTTTCGCTATTACGGCTTCGGGATTCTGCGCTTTACAGCTTATAACCAATGTGGCAAACAGAATTAAGAAAAGGAATTTTTTCATATAACTCTCTTTTTGATTAGTTTTTGACATCTAACACTTGGATTTTGAATTTGTTTCCTAAAGCGGATTTAAGTTTTTGCAAAGATATTAAAAGTTGCGGTTACTTCAAGGATAAAACTAATAATTGACTGAAAAGGGAATATCGCATGAATGTTGAAATTATTCGAAATTATTGCTTGACAAAGAGTGGTGTAACCGAAGATTTTCCTTTTAATGAGGATACGCTGGTATTTAAGGTTCAGGGCAAAATGTTTTGCCTTATGAATTTGAATCCGCCTTTTACAATAAATCTCAAATGCGACCCGGAATTAGCAGTTGAACTTAGGGAAAAATATGATGGTGTCACCCCCGGTTATCATATGAATAAAACACACTGGAATACGATTGACCTGGAGAGCAATATTCCCGATAAGGAAGTGTTTGCCTGGATAGATCATTCATACGATTTGGTTGTAAAAGGTCTGCCGAAAAAGAAGAGGGAAGAGTTGAATAAGATTAAATGATATTCTTAAACCGGGTCGATGTGAATAAAAGCTTTTTGAATGAACTCTAAATTTTCGAGTGCCGCTCTTACCTCGTTTCCAATATCGTGTGAAATTTTTGTGCTGGCATTTTTGTCTATTTCTATGTGAACCTCAACGTGAAATTTATTCCCGACGTAGTGGGAGCGGATATCGTTCAAACCGAGAACTCCTTTGACGGAAAGAGCAACTTTAGAAATTTCTTCTACAACATCGGGGTGTGCCGATTTCCCCATTAGAAAATCGATATTTTGTTTCGCAACTTCGTAGCCGGTTTTGAAAATGAAGAGTGCAACTAAAATTCCCGCTATGCCGTCGACGAATTTAAATCCGAAACCGACAACGATAACACCAACCAAGGCAATAGAGGAAGCGAGTACGTCATTTAAACTATCTACCGATGCGGCTTTTACTGCCGGGCTTTTAAAATGATTCCCGATATAAACCTGGTACCTGCTCAAAACAATCTTTATCAAAATTGTTATAGCGAGAACGATATAAACTGGGGGGATAGTTTCTACAGGTTCCGGGTTGATAATTCTTTTGATAGACTCTTCTACGATATTGATTCCGACAACAAATGCGAAAACAGAAACGACGAATGCCGCAATCGGTTGTGCTGCGTTATGACCGAAGTTGTGTGTTTCGTCCGGCTGCTTGTCGGAAATCTTAACCGCGTATTTTATCCCGAGTGACGAGAGGATATCCGTCAAAGAGTTAACCGCTTCGGAAATAACAGCAATCGAGTTTGATATATAACCGACAACAGCTTTAATGATAAAGAGAAAAATGTTGACAATAATGCCGAGGTCGGTTGCTCGTTTTAATTTATGAGGCATTTATGAAATCTTGATTTTTAGATCAATAAGTTAAAATGATAAGCGATAAAGTCAAAATCATTATTAAAAAACATTGAAGAAAACCTTAAAATGAATTAGCTTCCTTTCCAATTTAGTAAGAAAGTTCTAAATGAAAAATCAAAAGGAAATTATATGAATTACGGTGTTGTAAATATTAAGGAAAAATTAGAAAAGTTTAACGATCTCTGGTCTCCAAAGATAATCTGTGGCTTAAATGATTATCATATCAAACTTGTAAAAGTTAAAGGTGATTTCGTCCGGCATAAGCACGAAGAAACCGACGAACTGTTTTTTGTGATAGCAGGCAAGTTGGTAATTGAATTAGAGGG
>CAZRIQ010000277.1:0-4078 GCA_964600175.1 uncultured Melioribacter sp.
TGTTTTACCGTCAACTCCGGTTTCTATTGCTAAGTTATGCATGTTCAGCAGCTGCCCGCATCTACCGGCACACAATTTAATGAGCTTCTCAAAAGCTAAAAAGTTAGTTATGTTTTTTATAAGCCGTACATCGCGTTCAACATAAGTAGTTATGTAATTTGCGTACCATAGTTTTGTTTCAAATTTTTTATCATAGAGTGGGGGATAAAGTCCCTTAAAAAGCAATTCATTTATTAATGTTGATATATTTATTCCAACTTCAGGCATCGAAAAAGGGAGTAAAGTTAATAATCCGATTCGCCCGGCAAGACTTTGAGAAATATTTTCCTGCAGTAAAAAATTGTTCGATCCGGTAAGAATAAACTGACCGGTATTTCCTCTATCATCCAGAATTTGCTGCAGATATGAAAAGAGTTCCGGAACTCTTTGCACTTCATCCAGTATTGCTCCATCAGAATAACTATTTAAAAAACCTCTTGTATCCTCTTTAGCAAACTTCCTTAAATCCGGATTTTCCAAACTGACATAAGGTTTATGGGGAAAGACTGCCTTTACGAGAGTAGTTTTACCAGATTGTCTTGGTCCTACAACCGCTACGCTTTTAAATTGATTTGCCATATTCAAAAGCGATATTTCAGCACTTCGTTTTATCATACGGCAAAATTACAAAAATGGAATCTTATTCCCTAATTGTAAGATAGTCTTTACTCATTATCACTAAACACACCCAAAGAGACAGGCTTACTCCATCATTCCTTCAAAGGAGTCCTTTGGACAATTCTTCACCTCCCCCATTCTCATAGTCTCGGGTCTCCAAATCCGCACTTATGTTCTCTTGTATATTAATTTCTGCCTACTAACATGACAAAAGCACCGGAGGGGCGGAACAGAATAAGTTAAAAGTAAAAAGGCAAAAGGAAAAAGTAGAATGGTCGTTTGGATGGTTGAATGAATAATTACAAAGGATCAAGGGCAGAGTGAACAATTATAAATTAAAAATTAGAAATGATAAATTGGGGAATGAATAGGAAATAAATGGAAAGGCATGAATGCATGTGGAGTTGCAAAGGGCTAAGCGCAAAGCGCAGAGAGCATAGCGTGGAGAGTAGAAAGATTGCATGAATGATCTGTCTTCACTCTGCCTTCGGCAGACAGGTTCGTTATGCCGGACATGTGAATGAATGAATGATTGATTGATTTAGTGAGTGAGTGTATAGAGAGATTCTTCGTCCAGAAAGCGGACTCAGAATGACAGTAGAAAATATTGGCTTCCGGCTACGCTTGCGAAACAGCTTCCGGCTTCCCGCTCCGTTAAAACTCCGCGGGACAGGTCGTTTGAGAAACAACTTCCGGCTTCGTCATCCGACTACGCCGGACAGGTCGTTTGAGAGGCGACTTCTGGCTTCGTCTAAAGACTACGCCGGACAGGACGCGGGACAGGACACCAAGATAAGTGATTGAATGAATGTCATTAAGTAAAACAAACAACATTGGAATAACAGTTAGATTGAGTCAATCAAAGATATTGGTTGTTACTAGATTATAAAACGGAACAAATAAAACTTTTGTGTTATTTATTATGATTTGACCGGAATAGTTTCTATTAACTACAAAAGCATGTTGGGGTGAATATTTTTCAATAAAACTTCTCAGAGAACGTTTGACGGCGGCATTGTATACCGGCGAATATTTTACCTCAACCGGTATTACTTCACTGCCCTTATTAATTATGAAATCTACTTCAGCTTTATCAGTTGTCCGCCAAAAATTAAGGGTCCAGTTTTTCAAAAGTAAATGTTCCTCAATTAAATTCTTTATAAAATTTTGAAATATAAAACCGAGTTCATTCTGATTTTGCAACAGCATAAAAGAGTTATTCGCAAAATTTCTTAATCCATGGTCATAAAAGTAAACCGTTTTAGATTTAGTTAATTCTTTCAAGGAATTTCCGGAAAATGGATAAACAGTTTGTATTACGTAGGTTTTCTCGGTAAACCACAAATATTTTTTAAGTGTTATGGTAGAAATACCAATTGCCTCAGCTAATCTTGAATAATTTAACAACCTTCCAGTCTGAGAGGATAAAATTTTAATTAAAAAGCCGAAAGCATCGGGTCTGTCAATATTTAAAAGGTTAACTATATCTTTCTCAATATAGCTCCTATAAATTTCATCAATTATTTTTATTTTTTCTTCCAAATTATTTTCAATAACAACCCTTGGATACCCGCCAAAACTTAAATATTCATTAAGAAATATACCTGCTTTTTGATTTTCTAAATCGAAATAAGTTTCCAGCGTATCTGTGTATTTATATTCTGTTTTATAATTCACAAATTCTTTGAATGAAACAGGTAGAAGTTCAAAGAGACGCTTTCTGCCTGTTAGCGATTCATGAATTTTTTCTTTCAACTCCAAACTTCCCGAACCGGATACGATAAATTTGTAGGGCAAATTTAAATCATAAATTCCCTTTAGGAATAAACCCGCATTATCCTTTCTCTGTATTTCATCAATAAAAACGTAACCGCTATTACCGATTTCCAGCTTAATTTTGCTTAAAAGTAAATCCTGACTTTCAAAAAATCTTTTATCGGCCTCATAATCTAAATTAAGAAACAATACTCTTTCCCTATCTTTTTTTAGCGAGTTGAGCAACTCAATCATTAAAGTTGTTTTACCGGCTTGACGAGGACCAATTATTACTGAAATTTCTTTCGCTTTTAGGTGACTTTTTAAGCTATAATATAAAGAGCGTCGAATAATCATTTTCTCTTTAACCCGATAATTATGATAGCCAACTTATTAAATAATCGGGTTATCTACAAAATTGTTTTTATTATTCTTAAACCAAAGAAAAAAGGCATCCGGCTTCGTCATCCGACTACGCCGGACAGGTCCGGCTTCACACCTACGCTGGAAATCAACTTCCGGCTTCCCGCTTCCCACCTTCGTTAAAGATCAACTACGGTGGGCAGGCGTTAAAACTCTGCGGGACAGGTCGTTTGAGAAACAACCATGCCGGACAAGTCGCCGGGGCAGGTTGCAGAATGGTTAATTGCAAGGCAAGCGCAGAAAGATGGGCTTTAGCTTTTAGTCTGCCTTAAGATCATTAATTTCCAAAATTTTACTTTTAATGAAAACTCATCCAATTAATAATACAACAAGTTCTTATTTCGTCCAATTTTCAATTCTTATTCCCTTAACGCGTTTAAACTCACTTTCATTGTTTGTCACTAAGATTAAATCTCTATTTATTGCTTGAGAGGCAATCAATAAATCCATAGCACCGATAGGAATACCTTTTACTTCAAGTTCTGCTCTTATTTTTCCATAGATTACCGCATCGTTCAGGCCATAATCTAGTATAATTAACGGCTGCAAAAATTCTTGCAAGGCTATTGTATTTGCATCAGGCTTAATACTTTTCTCAATACCGTAATTTAACTCTGCAACAGTAATACTTGAAATTGCAATGTCACCCGGTTTATTTTCTAAAAATTTTTTAATAACCTTTTCAGGTTTCTTTTTAATTACGTAAATACAAATATTGGTATCGAGTAAAAATTTCATTCGAAAACACTCTCTCTCGTTTCAAGTTTAGGTTGAATGTTTTCAGACATAAAATCATCAGAAAATTTACTCAAACTTGAAATAAAAGAATCCCATTTATTTCTTTTTGGTAATAAAATAATTGCATCACCAAGTTTAGTAATGTAAGCCTCCTTTCCCTTTAACCTATATGCTTTAGGTAGTCTTACCGCTTGACTTTTGCCGTTTTCGAATATTTTTGCCGTATCCATTTATCGCTCCTAAAATATATACTTCTAATATATATTTTTAGTATGAATAATACAATTACCTTCTATATCTGAATTCATGAGGATCGAATATATTCGATCCCTACATAAGGAATCGACTACCCTACCTTGCGACTATACGAGAATAGGCAGTAAAACAAATTAAGTCAAGTAATATAGCCGAGATATTTGGTATGAGGCATACTGACTGGGACTGTAAGCCCCGGAGGGGCGGAACAGAATAAGTTAAAAGTAAAAAGGCAAAAGGAAAAAGTAGA
>CAZRIQ010000278.1:0-4031 GCA_964600175.1 uncultured Melioribacter sp.
ATATAGATCTTCCTAAAGTTCAACTTAATTGCTTAAAAGCTTTAAAAGAAGCAGGTAAGAAAGTTGTTTATGTGAACTGTTCAGGTTCTGCAATAGCATTAACTCCGGAAACAAAAACCTGCAATGCGATTCTTCAAGCATGGTACGGAGGAGAATCCGGCGGACAAGCGGTTGCAGATGTTTTGTTCGGCGATTATAATCCCGGTGGAAAACTTCCAATTACTTTTTACAAAAGTTCAAGTCAGCTACCCGACTTTGAAGATTATTCTATGAAAAATAGAACATATCGCTTCATGTCCAACCCGCTTTTCCCGTTTGGTTTTGGATTAAGCTATACAACTTTTTCAGTCGGCGATGCAGAGCTAAACAACACTTTACTTAAAGCTGATGAATCTTTAGAACTTACTATTCCCGTATCTAATACCGGTGAAATGGACGGAACAGAGATACTACAAGTTTACGTAAAAAAAGTAAGTGATGATGATGGCCCACTTAAAACATTACGAGGTTTTAAGAGAGTGAATGTGAAAGCTGGTGAATCCGTTGACGCAGTTATAAACTTACCTTTCAGTTCATTTGAATTTTATGACAGAATAAGAAATGAAATGGTTGTTACAACCGGAGAGTATGAGGTTATGTATGGTAGTAGTTCCGATGCAAAAGATTTAAAGATTGCAAAGGTTAAGATTCAATAAATCTTTATAAAATACTTTTTGAATTTGTAATGGAATGAATGAAAATAAAACATGAAAAATCATATGAAAAAAATACTATTTCAACTTCTTGTAAGCATCGTTTTGCTGCTAAACCTTTTTACAACGCAGACATATTGCAAATCAAACGGACAAAGTACTTCGGTTAATTCGAAAAGAGATATGGTGCTGTGGTATAAACAGCCGGGGGTAAAATGGCTTGAAGGGATGCCCATCGGGAACGGCTATATGGGGGCAATGGTTTTCGGCAGAGTTCAGGATGAAAGAATTGCACTGAATGAATCAACATTTTGGTCGGGTCGTCCCAATGATTATACTAATCCCGATGGATATAAATATTTTCCACAGATGCGCGATCTGGTTTTTGCGGGTAAATATAAGGAAGCAGAGGATATGGCAAATGAACATTTCTTCGGCATCCCCCCTAACCAGCAGGCTTATCAACCTATCGGGGATTTACTCCTTGATTTTAAGAACAGTGAAAATGTGAAAGATTACTACCGGGAATTGGATATGGAAACCGGGTTAGTAAAGGTAAGTTACACTGATGGAGACGCTGAATTTAAAAGGGAAGTTTTTATGTCATATCCCAACCATGTTATGGTTGTTCGTCTTACTTGTAATAAACCCAACAGAATTTCACTAGAAGCAAAATTCAAAAGTCCGTACATGGAAAATGTTATTGCTGAACCGGGTAAGCTTGTAATGAAGGGAATCTGGCATGGTCCGCTTCCTAAAAATAGACTTAGTTCGTTAATAGCAAATGTTGAAGGAACAGGGTTGAAATTCCAGACGACAATGCTTGCATTACCCGAAAATGGAGAACAAAGCGTCAGTGACTCAAGCCTTATAATAAAAAATGCCGACTCAGTTACATTGATATTGACCATTGCTACGAGTTTTAAAAACTATACGGATATAAGCGGAAATCCTGCATTGGTTTGTGATAAAATCTTAGGCAGACTGCCAAGCAAGAATTATAATGTACTGCTTAAAAATCACGAAAATGATTTTCATCGATTAATGGATAGAGTACACCTTACTATCGGTGATTCATCGATGAATAAAATACCCACGGATGAACGCCTCAAACTTATAAAAGAAGGCGGGACGGATATTGACCTCGCGTCAAAAATATTCCAGTTTGGTCGTTATATGCTGGCATCCAGCAGCAGGGAAGGGGGTCAACCCGCAAATCTGCAAGGAATCTGGAATGAAGACCAGTCGCCTCCGTGGGGCAGCAAATATACAGCTAATATTAATGTTGAAATGAACTATTGGCCTACCGAGGTTTGCAACTTGAGTGAATGTGCTCTTCCGTTATTTGATGCGATTAAAGATTTATCGGTGGCCGGTGCGAGAACAGCTAAAGTTGAATATAACTGTCGGGGATGGGTATGCCATCACAACTTCGATTTGTGGAGGGGAACTGCACCTGTGGACGCTGCACGTTACGGTATGTGGCCCGTTGGCGGAGTGTGGTTATGTCAGCATATCTGGGAACATTATCTTTATACTGGCGACAAAGAATTTCTTAAAGAGCATTATCCAATCATGAAAGGTTCAGCTCAATTTTTAATGGACCTAATGGTTATACATCCGAAATATAAATGGTTAGTCATTCCTGTATCCATGTCGCCCGAACAGGGTTTCTTTACTAGTCCCGGCAGTGAAGAATGTTTCTTGACATCATCAACTACAATGGATATTGGACTTATAAGAGAACTTTTCCCACATTGTATTGAAGCAGAGAAGATTCTAAATACGGATAAAGAATTTGGAAATGAACTGGAAGAGGCATTACAAAAAATTCCTCCTTACCAGATAGGAAAAGACGGTTGGTTGCAAGTTTGGCTGGAAGATTGGCAAAGAGGAAGAGAAGGACATTGCATATCGGCAAACTTTGCATTTTTCCCTGGCAGTTCAATTACATTACGCGGCACACCGAAGCTCGCAGATGCGATACGGAAATGGCTTGAACCGAGACGCGGAAACGGCGGATGGATTTTTTCGTGGGATATATGCGATTGGGCTCGCCTTGAGAACAAAACAAAAACAGATACCTTAATAAAAAGATTTGAGGGCGGTAGATTAGCTCCTAATCTTCATAATATGGGTAACAACCAATCCGATGCAAATTTCGGATTCACTGCTGCTGTTGCCGAGTGTTTAATTCAAAGTCATACAGGTGAGATCAATTTATTACCGGCTTTACCAAACAGCTGGAAAAACGGATCAGTCACGGGATTAAAAGCCAGGGGTGGATTTGAAGTTAGTATGAGTTGGGAAAACGGAAAACTAACTGCATGTAAAATTAAATCACTACTTGGTAATCCGTGTGTTGTTCGCTTAGGTGAAAAAACTAAGACATACGATATAAATGCCGGAGACTCAATTAAAATTACATGGAAACTTTAAATAACTGAAATTACACTGATGAGTAAATATATATGAAGAAGTATGGAGTCTGGTAAGAAACTGACTCTGATATTTGTAGAATTTAAATGATCAATTTTACATATAACAATACATCGAAGATAGTATGAAAAAACTATTTATTTTGTTCTGTGGACTGCTTTTAGGAGTAAATCTTCATGCTCAAGACCGGCTTCCCGATCCGGAGTTGGAAAACCCTGTCATCTAGGGAATAAACAAAGAATATCCTCATGCAACTTTTATTAGTTATGATAATCGTGAAAATGCTTTGATCAATGATAAAAGTAAATCATCTCGCGTACAAATTTTGAACGGCACATGGAAATTCAACTTTGTAACCGGCGTTTCAAAACGCATTAAAAATTTCGACGCGCTTGATCTTGATCTTTCAAATTGGAATGAGATTGTGATCCCATCGAACATGGAAATACAGGGTTACGGTATTCCCATTTATGTAAACATAGGATATGAATTCTATCCCGAATGGAATTTTAAACCTCCATACATAAATGATTTGGAAAACAAGGATTTTACAAAATAATAATAAATAGGAAGTAATGAAATGAAAGATATTGTTAACCAACTAAACAAGAACATTATCCAAATAATATTATTTATAATGCTCGGTTCAACTTTAACTTCATTATTTGCACAGGTAAATAAACGAGCAAATAATCAAAATAAAACACCCGACGAATACTATAATGAGATGCAAAGAAAACTTGCCTCCGGATGGAATACCTGGAATACACGCAGTGTATTATCTCATGTCTTATTACCGGAAAGTTTTGCCGTTAATCTTGAATTAAAAGATTCCAAATCAGAAGGTATTTTAAAAGAAGCATTAATCGGTCGCCGTGGAAGGGATGTGGAAAATGTTAT
>CAZRIQ010000279.1:0-4029 GCA_964600175.1 uncultured Melioribacter sp.
ATGTGCAAAGATGTAACTGCAGTTGATTGGGGAACGAGGAAGAACAGGTTTACGATTGTTTATCATCTTTATTCGCTTAAGAACAATTTCAACTTAAGAGTTAAGGCAAATCTCAAAAACGATCCTCCGGCGATCGATTCGATAACTTCAATTTGGCGAAGCGCAGATTGGTACGAAAGAGAGACTTACGATATGTATGGCATCGAGTTTAAGAATCATCCCGATCTTAGAAGAATGTACATGCCGGAAGGATTTGAGTATCATCCGTTAAGAAAAGAATTTCCTGTAATGGGAATCCCCGGTTCACTGCCGTTACCGGAAAGGAACGATTAGAATGGAAAAAGCGAAAAACATATATACCGACGAAAAATTATTTAAGTCCTTATTGGCTGATAAAGATGTTAGCATAGAAGAAGATGCGCTCGAACATGAAATGGTAATCAACATGGGTCCGCAGCATCCGGCTACCCATGGTGTGTTAAGGCTTGTGCTGAGATTGGACGGTGAGACGGTAATAAAAGTTGTTCCCGAATTGGGATACTTGCACCGCGGCTACGAGAAGATGGCAGAGAACATGAGTTACTACGAATATATCCCTCATACGGATCGACTAGACTATACAGCAACAATGTGCAACAATGTGGCTTATGTTTTGGCAGTTGAAAAACTTGCAGGTATAATTGCTCCAAAACGTGCTCAATACATCCGAATGATAATTGCCGAACTTTCCCGTATGGCTGGACACCTGGTTGCTATCGGTACGTTTGCAATGGATGTGGGTGCCGTTACAATGGTTATGTGGACGTTCCGCGAGAGAGAAAAAATTCAGAATATATTTGATAGACTTGCCGGTGCGAGATTTACAACAAGTTATACGAGAATCGGCGGCGTTGCTTCGGATATTGACGATGAAGCGATTGCAATGACGAAACAATTCCTTGATGAACTGCAGCCTTCATTAAAAGAAATGGATGAACTACTACTCGGCAACAGGATTTTTATTGACAGGCTGGAAGGTGTTGGAATTCTAACAAAAGAAGACGCAATCAATTTAGGCGTCACCGGTCCCAACTTGCGAGCAACAGGTGTCGAGTACGATGTTAGAAGAGCAAAGCCATATCTTTTCTATGATGAAATGGATTTCAACATTCCTACGTACACCGAAGGCGATGCACTTTCCCGTTATTTTATTAGAGGAGATGAAGTAAAAGAGAGCGCTAAGATTTTACGTCAATGCCTTGAGAAGCTTCCGAAAGGTGAAGTGATGGCAAACGATCCGAAACGTGTTTTGCCTCATAAAGATGAAATCTACAGCAAAATGGAAGAGTTAATTCATGATTTTATGATTGTGAACTTCGGGATCAATCCTCCGGTTGGTGATGTATTCTTTTCAGCCGAGAACCCGAAAGGTGAACTTGGATTTTATATTGTTAGCAACGGTTCGGGTCAGCCCTGGAAATTGAAAATTCATTCACCTTCGTTTTGTAACCTTCAAGTTCTACCTTTGATATGTAAAGGACAAATGATTTCCGACGTAATAGCAATTATCGGCAGTCTTGACCCTGTAATGGGTGAAGCGGATAAATGAACGAGAACAAGATCAAGAGCAAGAATAAGAGCAAGAGTTTCAAATGAGTGAAATTCGTTTTGATCATGAAAAATTGAAAGTGTATCAAAAATCGATAGAATTTGCTTTGTGGATACATAAACTGTTGGTTGAAGTAAAGAGGAATACAACAAACGATCAGTTGGAAAGGGCTTCGGACTCAATAGCGTTAAATATAGCAGAAGGGAATGGGAAATATTCCGGTAAAGACCGATCTAGATTTTTTGATATTGCAAAAGGATCGTGTTTAGAATCGGCAGCGTGTTTAGATTTGTTGTATGTAAAAGGATTGATAAATAATAGTAAAGTTATAGAAGGTAAAGATCAGTTAAAAGAAATTGTATCAATGATTATGGGATTAATTAAAAGTAATTCTGATAGGATTTATGAACAAGAAGAAAGTTATGGGGTTTGATTTTCGTGCTCTTGCTCATGCTCTTGATCTGAGGCAATAATGGCATTTAAGTTTACCGAAGAAAATCTAAAAAGAATCGAAGAAACTAAGAAGAAATACCCAACTTCTCTCGCAGCGATAATGGATACGATCTACATCGCACAGGAGCAGAACGGGTACATTACGCATGAAGTGATGGAAGAGATTGCAAATCTACTTCAGGTCGATCCGGTTGAAGTTCTCGGTGTGGTTCATTTCTATACGATGTATTATACCAAAAAGATGGGTAAGTATCACATCCAGGTTTGTACAAATGTTTCCTGTATGCTGCGAGGCGCTTACGAATTGTGGGATCAGGTCAAAGACAAACTCGGTATTGATAATTTAGGAGTTACTGAGGATGGAAAATTTTCTTTGGAAGAAGTAGAATGTATGGGCGCTTGCGGTTACGCTCCTATGATTGCCGTCAACGAAGATTACTACGAAAACCTTACAAAAGAAAAAGTAACTGAAATTCTGGATTCCTTGAAATAATGGAAAACATAAAAATAGTTTTACCGGATATTGCCAATCTGAACCAATGGGATGTTTACCTTGCCAACGGCGGATTCGAAGGTGCAAAGAAAGCTTTTTCCCAAACGCCGGATGAAATAATAGACATTGTTAAAAAGTCCGGACTGCGCGGACGAGGCGGTGCTGCGTTTCTAACCGGTTTGAAGTGGAGTTTCATGCCGAAGACAACGGATAAGCCAAAGTATTTGTGCGTCAACGGTGATGAAAGCGAACCGGGTTCTTTTAAGGATAGACAAATTTTTGAAGACAATCCTTTTCAGTTGATTGAAGGAATTTTAATTACTTGTTATGCAATCGGTGCGCAGGTAGCTTACCTTTACATCCGCGGCGAATATCATAAATGGATTAAGTTAATGCAGAAAGCTTTGGATGAAGCTTATCAGCGCGGGTATGTTGGACAGAAAATGAAAGAAACCTTCGGCACAAAATTCTCTTGTGAAATTTATATTCACAAGGGAGCAGGCGCTTATATTTGCGGCGAGGAATCTTCTTTAATGAATTCGCTGGAAGGAATCCGACCTTATCCAAGAGTTAAGCCACCTTTCCCCGCACAAAAAGGTTTGTGGGGCAATCCAACGACAATCAACAACGTTGAAACGATTACAAACGTTCCTGCAATAATAAATAAGGGCGGTGAATGGTTTGCATCGATTGGTGCACAGAAACATCCCGGAACGCTATTGTATGGCGTAAGCGGCCATGTTAACAAGCCGGGCGTCTATGAACTTCCAACTGGAATTTTATTGACCGATTTGATTTACAATTACGCGGGCGGTGTCCCGGGCAATAAAAAAATCAAATGTGTAATTCCAGGCGGTTCATCAATGCCTCCGTTGAGAGGAGATAAATTAGAAGGCGTTAAGATGGATGCGGAATCGCTCAAAGAAGTCGGTTCGGCAATCGGTACCGGTGGTGTAATGGTAATGGACGAAGATACGAACCTTGTAAAAGTTTTGGCAAGGATTACAAAATTTTATTATCATGAAAGCTGCGGGCAGTGTACACCCTGCCGCGAAGGGACAGGCTGGATGCTGAAAACACTCAACCGTATAATCCGGGACGAAGGTACATCTGCAGATTTGGATTTATTAATTAACGTAGCAAACAACATTGAGGGCAATACGGTTTGTGCACTTGGAGATGCGGCTGCCTGGCCGGTTAAATTTATGGTGGATCGGTTTCGTGATGAATTTGAAAAGTATGTGAAGAAAGATGTTGTGTTCCCGATTCCGAATAAAGTTCATTCGATGAGAAAAACAGCCGTTCCGCTCGAAAGAATTCAAAAATAAATTATTCGAATGCTTATATTAACGGCGGCTAAAACGGTCGCCTTTTTTTTGATCGTGAAAAAATTTTTCAGCACTTTTTTTGTTTTCTATTGTACAAGAGATTCAGTTAAATTAGCCGTACTTCTTTTACTAATTTATTAACAAACAATCTACATTATGAATTTAAA
>CAZRIQ010000280.1:0-4029 GCA_964600175.1 uncultured Melioribacter sp.
GGTTTTTATTCTGATCCTGCTTTTGCTTATCCTGTTTATTTTTCTGATTCTGATTCTGCTTGTTCTTATCCTGGTTTTTGTTCTGATCCTTATTCTGCTGATTCTTCTGGTTCTGTTTGTTCTTCTGCTCTTTTAGCTTATTCAGTGCATAAGAAAGATTATACTTAGTTTCCCCATCCTTCGGATTCAACTTGAGCGAATTTGTATAAGCACCAATACTTTCTTTTATCTTATTAGATTTCAACAACGCATTGCCGATGTTGTGGAACACCTTCGCCTTTTCTGATTTATCCTTCGTTAAACTTAGCGCATTTTGATACTGCTTAATAGCTTCGTAATATCTACCTTGTTTATAAAGTGCATCGCCCAAATTAAAGTGACCTGTAAACGACTCAACATTTTTCTCAAGTCCCTTTTTGAAATTTACTTCCGCTTCGGGGTATTTTTTCTCGGCATACAGTTTTACACCGTCGTTGTTCAAGCTTCTTTCGCTTTGAGCCATAACGGTTTCGCAAAACAAAAATGTAAACCCAAGTACAAAATATGTGACTTTATATTTCATGATATTCTTAAATTTTTTCCTTTATACCTTCTAACCGTGCGAAAAGTTTTGTCTTATTTAGAGGAATAAAAAATTCAAAAATTAAAATCAGAAAAGCCGGTATCAGCAAATAATAATACCTGTCCTCGTAATCCGTAATGCGGGTCGAGCCGTATTCCGACTTTTCAATATTCGATAAATCACTATAAATTTTATCGAGTTCATCTTCAGTATTCGAACCGAGATAATATTTCCCGTTTCCCTTTTGAGCAATATCCTGGAGAGTAGCTTCATCAAGTTTGGTAAGAACAATATTTCCTTGCGAATCTTTTTTATAACCGATTTGATTTCCAGACGCATCGTAAACCGGAATTGGAACTCCGGCAGTAGAACCGAAACCGATAGTATAAATAACAATTCCCTTTGATGAGGCGTCATTTACTGCTTGATCTACATCACCCTCATGATCTTCCCCATCGGTGATTACTATTATCGCTTTCTTTGTAGGATCGTCTTTACGGAATGATCTTGCAGCGAGATCTATAGCCGAAGCTATTGCCGTTCCCGGCTGCGGTACTGTACTTGTACTGACGGCAGATAAAAACAAGTTTGCAGCGGAGTAATCCGAGGTCAGAGGAAATTGAACAAACGCATCACCGGCAAAAACAACCAATCCTATTCTGTCGCCCTGTAATTTTTGAATCAACTTTGAGATTTCATACTTGGCTTTCTCAAGTCTATTAGGTTTAATATCCTGTGCAGTCATACTGAGCGAAACATCAAGGCAAATGTAAACATCTATACCGACTTGTTTAACCTCTTCAATTTTTGATCCCACTTGCGGATTAGCAACTGAAAGAATGACGAGTAAAAGTGCAAATGTTGCAAGTCCAAATTTTAGATGGGATTTGAACTTACTTCTTTTGGGAAACAACGTGTTGTGTAGCTTACTGCCGGCAAACTTTTCCAGCAATTTATTTTGATTTATGAAAGTAAACCAGTACAAACCGGCTACCAGCGGTATCAAAATTAAAAGATATAAATATTCGGGATGCGCAAATCGAAACATTTGTAATTAACTTTCCTTAAGGTAATTTTCTCAAATAAGTTCTTGACAACGTCAGCTCAAGAAATAAAAGGATCAAACCGGCGCCGGCCCAGCCGTAAAACAATTCAGTTGCATGTCTATATGATGTAACTTCTACTTTTGTTTTTTCAAGCCTGTCAATTTCTTTGTAAATATCCCGCAGCTTCTGGTTATTGGTAGCACGGAAATATCTTCCACCAGTAATTGAGGCAATCTGCTGTAAAAGATGTTCGTCAATTTCTACGGGTATCATTTGGTACCTTGTTCCAAACGGTGTTTGAAACGGATATGGAGCTTGACCAATTGTACCTACACCTATAGCATAAATTCTTATTCCGAATTTTGCAGCAATTTGTGCTGCTGTAATCGGATCGACTTCACCGGAGTTATTCACACCGTCGGTTAACAAAATCATTACTTTACTTTTTGCTTTGCTGTCCTTCAACCTATTTACACCGTTTGCAATTGCATTACCAATCGCCGTTCCGTCTTCTATCATACCGACGTGGATCTGCTTCAACAAATTTCTTAGAACGGAATAATCGATAGTTAACGGGCATTGTGTAAAACTCTCTTTCGCAAAAACAACAAGCCCGATTTTATCCGAAACTCTTCCTTTGATAAAATCATCAATCACATTTTTAGCTGCTTCAACCCTATTTGGTTTGAAATCCTCCGCGAGCATACTGCCGGAAATATCGAGCAGTATCGCTATATCGATTCCTTCAGTATAAATATTTTGCCCGGATGAGTAAGTCTGCGGTCTTGCAAGCGCAACAATCAGAACCGCGAAAGTTAAACTTCTCAAAACTGCCGGAAGATGTTTTAGTTTTTCTTTGATTGTCGGTTTAGCTTCGCCGAAAACTTCCAGCGAGGAATAAGTTAAATCCGGGGTAGTCTTGTTATTCTTTTTCCAGTAGTAATAGAAGATGAACGGAACAAGAATAAGAAGATACAACAGAAACGGGTATGCAAAACTTATTCCCTCAAACATTTTCGACCTCCTCGGTCGTTTCAACTTGCGCTTTCTGAGCAGTGTTCCGCACTATTTCGTAAGCTTGTTTCATCATTTCTTCATTAATAGTCGGCATCGGCTGAAATTTTGCAAACTTGACCATATCGGCATTGTTCAGAAAATCTCTTGTTTTGTCATAAATAACCTGTGCATCTTCAATTTTGCTTAGATCAAACAGCAACTCTGAAGACGGTTGTTCCATTGCCAAAATTTCAAATCTTGCTTCGAAGTAACGTCTTATTATTTCTGTTATCTCGCTATGATATTCTTTTACCATTCCTTGCTGCCAGAGTTTCCTTTCCTCAAGACTTCGAAGTGCTGAGATTGCAATTTCATGCGGGGGAATTTTTACTTTTATAGTTTTTGTTTCCAAACCTTGCTTTTTCTTCTTGTAATATCTGTATCCGAAGAAACCCCCGACGGCAAGCAGCAAAACTATTAGAGCTATTATAATTATGATCAGAATATTGAACGGAATTTTTATCGGGGATTTTACATCGCGTATGTCTCCGTTTGCATTTACAGGAACTGTTCGAACAACCAGTGAAACGGGATTCAGCTGCAATGCCCTTTTAGTTGTATCTGTTCCTTCGGTATAAAAAATCTTTAATCCGGGAATTACCGCTTTGCCCGAATCGTATTTTGAAAAGACGAAATCGTACTTGTCAATAACTTTGTCGTTGCTTTCCTGAGAGAATACCGGTTTCTCTTCAATGAAGTCAAGGTCTTTGACCGAATCTTTGAAGGAAGGAAGAAAAAATTTTACATTTTTGTTGCGCTGAATATCGAGATGATAATTAATGTAATCGCCGACTTTATAATCTGTCGTGTCTGTATAAGCGCTTACGCTGATTGACTGTGCACTCAACTCAATCGTAAAAATTGTTAACAACAGAACATACCGGAAAATTTTTACCATCTTCTCTCTCTCATTTTGAAGAAATCAACCAGCGGTTTTACATACGAAGAGCCTGTGTTTATATCAATCGAATCGAGGCGGCTTGAAAGGAAAAGCGATTTGCGAATTTCTCCTCTTCTTTTATTTGTTTCGGAAAACCAGTTCTGAACTTCCTTTGAAGATGTATCGAGAAATCTAATTTCGCCGGATTCTGCATCTCTAAATTTTATCAAACCGGCTTTGGGAATTTCCTTTTCGCGCGGATCGTCAAGTACAATGCCGATTAAATCATGCTTCTTGCCGACTATTCTCAAAATTTTATCGTAGCCCAAATCCATGTAATCTGAAATAAGAAAAACAATCGAGCGTTTCTTTACGGCATGATTAAAATACTCGAGTGCGGTTTTAAGACTTGTTTTGTTGCCGGTTGGTTCAAAAGACAGAACTTCTCTAATGATTCTTAAAACGTGGCTTCTCCCTTTTCTTGG
>CAZRIQ010000281.1:0-3973 GCA_964600175.1 uncultured Melioribacter sp.
TAGCTATAGATAATTTCCCAAGATCATTTTTTAACGCTTTAAACAAATGAAGTTGCTTCATCATAAATCCATTGTGTTGTTTATAATTGCTTTGCATCATTACCTCTTTTTAGTTGTTGATTTTGTTATTCAATTTAGATACGATTTATTTCTTATAAATTTGTTTTTAATCAGTATTCCTTTATTTAAGTGATTTTTTTATTCAAATGATCGGAGAGAAGTTCATCCTTATCAGCAAATCAAAAGTATAAATTTATTAATATCCTAGATTATTTAATATCAGTATTCTAAGTCTGACTTCTTTTAGAATCGATGCATTTGTACGTAAATTTATATTTTTGCTTATGTACGGCATTAGAAAGGGATTTTATTATTAGTTCCTGTAATCTTTCTTTTGAGCCGATATACCCTCAAACTAAGCATAGAAAGTCCCCGCATATCACCAGATCACCAAAATCACTTTAATAAATAGGATCAGCCTATATTTTGACAATATTTGTGGTTAGTACGGTTTAATCCTAGTTGACAATTAGTTAAGATTATTAATTGAATATCATTTGGCAATTGTTGTGGAAAAATTTTCCAAAAAATCTGTGGAAAAAGATTCCCAAGTTTTATATATAAAAAACATTTGTAAAAATCTATTTCCCAGCAGAAGTTAATGGAACCGCCCTTGTTCTAAACCAGTCAAAATCAACATACCCGCCTGTTTCTCTAGTTGGATAGTTAAACAGGCAGAATTTGTTACCGGTAAAGATCTTAAGACTGAACTTCATTTTGAGTTCATTACCAATAGACGTAAACGATTTATTATCCAAACTATATAAAAATGAAGCCGTACCGGTTCCGGGTGCTTCCTTTCCGTCAAAATAGTGAGCGGCGCCTGAACCATAAATTGCACTTGTACGCAAATAGATTGTTGATCCTTCGACTGCAGAGGAATCAATTGTTTCACCGTTATTCACCATAATTATATAATTCTGTCCGTTCACTTTTTTTATCCCTATATACGCGTAAGGATCTTGAAATACTGTTAATCCTGCAATATCTCCTTCTTTCATTTTGTCAAAATCCATTTTAGTAGTGGCAACTGAAACCAATGTATCGGAATAATATGCAAACATTCTTTGGGTAAGTGTATTACGAGCTTTTTGCAAACTATCTACAACATTCACCGTCTCAAGTCTTAAGAATCCGGGGTTTTCTGTTAGCGACCATTTAGTCGGTTCCGGATTATGATTCCATCCCCACTGCATACCTAATGTTTTGGAACCTGTCCCGCTTGCGGGATCAAATTCATCCGAAGTTGGTAATATTTTAACCGGGTAAGTTTTGCCTACGTTTGGTTTTTTGTATGTTACAACAGCATGCCCATCTACACCAACCATCGGCCAATCATTTACCCATGTAACCGGTTGCAAAGATGGAAAACGCCCAAACGGACCACTGTCAACAAACAACATAGTCCACCATTCCCCGGTTTGTGTTTTAATAAGAGCCCCTTGGTGAATACCAAAATTTGGACCGTGAGTTTTTTCACTCATTACAACTTTTTCTTCATATGGACCATATATATTTTTAGACCGAAAAGCTGCCTGTATTCCGTCCAAACCGCCGTATGTACAATACAAATAATAATAACCGTTAATTTTATAAACATGTGAACCTTCAAGACCTCTCCGTATATCTCCGGTTATAATTAACGAATCTTCTGTAATCGGAGCAAAATTTTTATCTAATTCTGTCATATATATTTTACTATAACCATGTGCTACATAAATTCTTCCGTCATCGTCAAAGAATAAACCCGGGTCATAAAAACCCTTGGGTAATTCTGTTATTTCCCAGGGACCTTCCGGTTTCGTTGCAGAACATATAAATCCACCCTCATTAAGTGTGATGAACAACAGATAGAATTTTCCGTTGTGGTACTTCAAGCTTGTTGCCCACTGACCATGTCCGTACCTGTTGCAGCCATCTAAATCATAGCAAGGACTAAAATCAAACCGTTGGACAGCATTGCTGCAATATTCCCAGTTTACGAGATCTTTTGATTTTAAGACAGTAACTCCCGGGAAAATAAACATGGTTGTGTTAACCATGTAATATGTATCATCTACACGGATTACATCCGGGTCCGGAAAATCTGATGCAATCACCGGGTTTGTATAAGTTCCGTCACCATTATCACTTTGAAATTTCTGGGCACACACATTAGTTGATGAAATAAACAATAACATTAATACTGCAGCAACAACAATTCTTTTCATAGTTCACCACCCATGAATTAATCTGAATTTGTTTTTATTCAATAAAGTTCACTTGTTCTAAAAGGAGATGCAGGTAATCCTTCTTTATTATATAAATTAGCGCCTTCAGGATTATTTGCCCATGCATATCTAACTGCAACCGGTGACTTTACTTTATCACTTGATACTACAATGGTGTTATTTATTATTTTAGCTTCAGCCGGATAAAACTCATCATCTATTCCACAGATTTCAAACCATTTTAAATTACCGCCTTTTGCAACCAATCCGCTTCCAACGTGATCAAAAGATAAAATTATTTTGTTGCCAACAACTTTCATTGATTTGAAAATCGGGCCCGAATACACAATATTCTTTTCACCGTAAGCAACTTTTTCAGCGGCAAGCGCCAGACGATAGCCGACAGGCTTTTTATGCTCCGGATGAATATTGTTATATTCTCCGACATCGATAGTAACTGCCATTCCCGTATTGGGTATTACCAAAGCTTTTAGTTGGCTTTCACGGAAATAAGCCCAATCATATTTCGTGTCTTCTTCATTCACTTCTACGAAGTTTGGAAGTTGAACATACAAAAACGGGAAATTGCCCTCGTGCCAGTTCTGTCTCCAATCTTTAATAAGTAATTTAAAAAGATCATAATGTTCAAAAGCCCTGCTTGTGTTTGATTCTCCCTGGTACCAAACAACACCTTTGATTCTATAATTTAGAATAGGCGCAATTCCGCCGTTAAATAATCCCGTCGGAATTTTCCCCGTAAACAAACGTTCTTGCAACGGATCGGCAACTACCCCTATTTTATATTTCCATTCGCCTTCGAGACTTATTTTTTTGTCACCTACTGAAATTTCATATTCTTTCCCAGGGACAAATCCGCCGTGACGTATATAGTTTATATCGCGAACTACTATTACGTTCGTACCTTCTTTTAACAAATCTTCGGGAATTTTATAAATTCTCTCCATGTATTGAGAACCGACTGATCCAACAAACTTGCCGTTTATAAAAACCGTATCGCGGTCAAAAATTCTACCCAATTCTATAACTGCCGGTTTTCCAACCATATCGGAAGGTATGTTGATTTTTTTTCTGTACCATACTACCCCGTTCATATAACCAAGTTTAGTATCTGTCCAATAACCTGGGACATGTGTTGTGTCCCAATCCGAAGTATTAAGTTCCGGATCAAACCATGTTTGCTGAGGATTTTTTAGTGATCCATCCCTTCGGGAGAGTCCTTCATCATTCTGCCATATCAGTTTATCCCAGTTTGCATCCCTTTCATTATCCTGTTTATTGATCTTTTCCATATATGCCGGATTTTTAAATCTCAGCAACTCTTCATAGTATTTTGGAAATGATTTTATCGATTCTTCGCTAATCCATGCTTCTGCCGAAGAACCTCCCATGTTGGAATTTATCAGTCCTATCGGCACTTTATATTTTTCATATAAATACTTTGCAAAAAAGTAACCGACAGCAGTTAAGCTGCGAATACTATTGGAATCAGCATGTTGCCATCTGCCAAATCTAAAATCTTTTTCCCGCTCATTAAAGTTCGGTCTCGGGAAAGTAAAAAACTGTCTAATGAACGGATTATCCATATGGTCAATTTCATCTTTATAAAGATCTCTTGCACTACCTAATGAGAATCCCATGTTTGATTGTCCGGAACATACCCACACATCACCAACCACAATGTC
>CAZRIQ010000282.1:0-3971 GCA_964600175.1 uncultured Melioribacter sp.
CCGCGAGACAGCCGGTACCAATTTTCCTGGACCCGGATTAATAAGAATATTCCCAGTTTACTTTCACAGATGGGACTACTTGAAGGAATAAGAGGTATTAAACCCGGCAGTACAATCGAACTGCTTCCCTATGTATTGGGACAACAAACCGGTGGTTTAGTAAATAATGATGTTCCGTCTGACGGCTTCAAAAATAATGACGTTGCCGGAAGAATAGGTGGTGGAATTCATTACTCACCGGATCCGAACTTTTCTCTTGATGCGGTGATTAATCCGGATTTTAGTCAAATAGAAACCGATGCGGCACAAATTAGCGTCAACACGACCTTTGCACTTTACTATAATGAAAAAAGACCGTTCTTTTTAATCGGGCAAGATTTAATTCCGTCGTCGATGTATTATTCCCGTTCCATAAATAATCCGCTTGCGGCTGGAAGGATAATCGGAAAAACCGGTTCTTTGTCTTACGAATTTTTAAGTGCCTACGATAGAAACACGATAATTGTTGTTCCGGGTGAAGAGAACAGCAATACTATTACGTCCTCGTTAAAATCACTTGCAAACGTTGGCAGACTAAGATATGATTTCGGAGATGACAGTCATATAGGGGGATTATTATTAACAAGAAATTTTAAAGATGCTCACAACTACGTTTTCGGTTTTGATTGGAACTATAAATTTTGGGAAAACTGGTATTTCAGCGGGGAGGGTTATCTTTCTCAGACAAAAGAGCTGCAGGATACAAGTCTGTTTAGTTCTTCCGGAAAATTTGGATCTACAAAATATAATGCCGGATTTGACGGCGAGGAATATTCCGGCACCAGTATTCATTTGGATCTGAACCACTCGGATAAATATTATTATTTTGATCTAACCTATAACGATTATTCGCCGACCTATCAAACATATAACGGCCTGTTTACACAGGTGAATGTAAGACAGTTATTTATGCATCATAATTTTACTATTTATCCGGAAAATTCTTTTATTGATAGAATTCAACCGTATGTTACGTCCAGCATTAGGTTCAATCACGAAAATTTAAAGAGGGAACAGTTTGTCGTTCCCGGCATCGACTTTTCATTAAAGGGTCAGACATATTTTGAATATTCTTATCTCCTGGTAAACGATGAATATTTTCACGGTGTGCAGTTTAACGGAATCCATAGAAGTTCTTTTTATTTGAGCTCGAAACCGTCGAATGAAATTAATTTTGATCTTAGTTTGAATATAGGCAAATTCATTTACCGGGATACCAATCCGAAAACCGGAAGCGGGCATACTTTTTCGAGTGATTTGACCTTAAAACCAACTTCCCAGCTGAACATTGCATTTTCATATTCACGTGCTCGGCTTTCCGACGTAAATACCAATGAACTATTCTATGATGGTAACATATATCGTTTGGTTGGGATCTATCAGTTCAATAAAGAAATGTTTTTCCGTACAATTTTTCAGTACGATACTTTCGGTAAGGTATTTAGTCTTTATCCTTTATTTAGCTATAAGTTGAATGCGTTCACTACTTTTTATCTCGGTATAACAAACAATTTTTATGATTACGGCGGAACTACCGGACTGACTACCACGGATCGGCAGTACTTTGTGAAACTGCAATATTTATTCAGAACATAAGTTCAAATAAGATTGTACACTCTGAATATTATTCCGAATAAAATCCTACTTCCATGTCAGTTATTAGAAGACGGAATCTTTTTTATATTAACGTTAACAAGTATGAAATATATGCTGAAATCCCTATTTTAATTTCGCATTGTGTATTTTTACAGCTCGGAGGATGAATAAAGTACGTTTATAAATTTGCCCTGTCCTATTTTTAATAATCTTCTCCCTGTAGTTCTTTTCTTGCATTTTGGGTTTATCGTTGTTAAAAAACATTTTACCGATATATTTCGGTTGTTTACCGATTTATTCTGAGTGTACTGTGCAAGTTGTTTTATTTTCGAAAAGGAAGTTTAGAGCGGTTTTAATTTATTATGATTTAACCATGTACATCAAATTTTTTTCTAAACTTTGAGACTTGTTTGATCGTCAAATGCTATTGTTTATTAAATTGCCTCACTGAATTACAACAAAAAGATTTTTGGAGTACGATCTAATGGAAAACAAAAACTCGGATTTATCCTCATTGCAAATCAAACGCGATACAAATGAAAATTCCAATGGAAGTAAAAAGAAAATTATATGGACAGTCTTTATTATTATAATAGTAGCGGCATTGATTGTCGGCGGATACTCGGTTGGGAAATCGCTTCTTGCTTCGGAAGTTGAAGTTAGTTTGGCTACTGTCTCGTATGTGTCGCCGTCCCAGACTTCTGCAGTGTTAACTGCAAGCGGGTATGTTGTTGCTCAAAGAAAAGCTTCGGTAGCTTCTAAAGGAACGGGCAAGTTGGTATACCTCGGTGTGGTCGAAGGCGATGTGGTAAAGAAGGACCAGATTATTGCCCGGCTGGAAGACAACGACATTCGTCCCCAACTGGAACAGGCAAAAGCAAATCTCGAATTGAGTAAAGCCGATCTTAAAGAAGCAAAAAATAATTTTGACCGGCAGAAAGAATTGATACAGACTAATTCTACAACGCAGACAGACGTCGATGCAGCCGAAGCAAATTATTTGAGAGTGCAGGCAAATATTAAGATTGCCGAGGCACAGGTAACAGCTGCGGAAGTGGCTCTCGAAAACACTTTGATACGTGCACCGTTCGACGGAACTGTTCTTACTAAAAATGCCGACGTCGGGGAGATTGTTGCGCCGTTTGCTGCAAGCGCATCTTCAAAGGGAGCTGTTGTTACAATTGCAGATATGTCTTCACTCCAGGTGGAAGCGGATGTTTCCGAGTCCAATATTCAAAAAATAAAACCGAAACAGGGTTGTGAAATTACGCTAGATGCATATCCGCAGGTAAAGTACCCAGGCTTTGTAGCTAAAATTGTTCCTACTGCTGATAGAAGTAAAGCTACCGTACTTGTGAAGGTCGCATTCGTGAAATATGATTCTAAAGTTTTGCCTGAGATGAGTGCAAAAGTGTTATTCCTGAATGAGGGAAATGAAAAAGAATCTGTCGACGAAACTCCTCTTCTTGTTGTGCCTTCAACGGCTGTAGTGAAAAGAGAAGGAAAATCTTATGTGTTTGAAGTGGAGGATGATAAAGCAGTAGAAATAGAAGTGAAGACAGGAAGAACTAGCGGCAGTTATATAGAGATTCTTTCCGGCGTTCCGGAAGGTGATAAAGTTATTGAAAGAGTCGATCAAAAAATAGATGACGGAACAAAAGTAAAAGTTTTATAAAGTAATTAGGGAGTAAAAATGGCAGCAATTATTCAGATTCAGAATGTTTACAAGAATTACAGGAGGGATAGTTTCGATATTCCCGTTCTGAATAATATTTCATTCAATGTTGAAGAAGGCGAATTCCTTGCATTGATGGGTCCTTCCGGTTCCGGCAAAACGACTTTGTTAAATTTAATAGCCGGAATAGACAGACCTACCAAGGGAAAAATCACGGTTGCGAATACAGATATTGCAACACTTGGTGAATCGAACCTGGCAAAGTGGAGAGCAGATAATGTAGGATTCGTATTTCAGTTCTATAATTTGATTCCGGTACTGACAGCGTATGAGAATGTTGAGCTGCCGCTTCTTCTTACCGATCTTTCCAAGAAAGAAAGGAAAGAGCATGTTACAACCGTACTTACATTAGTCGGTCTGGCAGATAGAATGGATCATTACCCAAAACAGCTTTCCGGCGGACAGGAACAAAGAGTAGCTATTGCGAGAGCACTTGTTGCAGACCCGGTAATAATTGTTGCCGACGAACCTACCGGTGATCTCGACAAAAATTCTGCAGATGAAATATTGACTTTGCTCGAACGCTTAAATAAAGAGTATAAGAAAACAATTTTAATGGTTACACACGATCCCCGTGCGGCTGAGAAAGCTCATATTCAAC
>CAZRIQ010000283.1:0-3971 GCA_964600175.1 uncultured Melioribacter sp.
AGAACTTGATGTACCCAGCGTATAATCCTGTACTTGCGAATGTACCAGACCAGCTGAAAGAAATATTATAACTATTATTAGTATTTTTTTCATTACAAGATCTCGAGAGAAAATATATTAATCTGTATTTAATTTTAATGTAATATTTCTCGTTGCAAAAAAACTTCCGATAAAACCGAGAACTATTCCCAATATAATAATTGCAGCATAAATAAAATATAAAACCGATCCCAGATTGAGAAAAGGGTATATTTTTTGAGCAAAATAAAACAATGTTATAGTGATGAGTACAACAATTGTCGATGAAATTAAACCTATCAAAACACCATTAAGTAAAATTGGAAATCGGATTGTAAATAGTTTTGTACCGATCAATTTCATTGTATTGTATATCTCTTCCCTGCTCTTAATAACCAATTTACTATTAGAATAAACCAGATACAGTGAAATTCCAAATAATAATACGGTTAGAATATAAATAAACAATTTCATTTTATTTATAAAGTTTAATATACTTAATAACGAACTATAATCAAAGACTACATCATCCACCATTTTTTTATTCATCAGTTCCAATTTCAGATTATCGATCTTATTCCTATCAACGAGGTTCGGTTTCAAATAAATCTTATACGATGCCGGAAGCGGATTGGCTTCCAAAATATCTTTAAAATTTTCACCGGTTTCCCTAACAAATCTCTTTTCGGCTTCGGATTTATTAATGAAATTGAATTTTCTCACCAAATCATTATTTCTCAAATAATTCTCAAAATCACTTTTGCCCTGAGTCGAAGCACCTTCTTTTAGAAAGACATTAATCTCAATGTTACTTTTTAATTTATCGGATATATTATTAGACAAGAAGATTAACAGAATCGAAAACGCAGTAACACCAACAGCAACTGATGTTGTTATGATCGTAATCAGAGAACCGAGAGGTGATCTTCTAAAATATTTAAATGCTTCTACGAAATAAAAAAATATCATATCACTTAAAAGTTTGATTCGTCAATCCATCTTCTAATCTTCCACTTACCGTTTTCTTTGACAAGCCCGAGGTTTACTTTTCCATCCACATATTCAATATCGGTCGGATTGAATGTAATAGTCAAATTAAAACTTCTTATAATTGACGTCGAGTCACCGGTTATTAAAATGATATCATTCCAGATAAGATCCAGACGCTGTGTATTCTGAAACAGCCCGTAAGTCACTTTCATTTCTTCGTCTCTTCCCCATGACTTATCTACGCCCTCGTCGTAATCGTGATAGATAAACGTAAAATCGTTTGATAAAAGCTGACCGTAAATCGTAGTATCTTTAAATGTATATGCATATTGAAAATTTTGGAACACACCGTCAACAGTTTTCAAGTCGCTTATCAACCCGCCGCCCTGATTGGGAGATCGATCCAAACTCGGTGCAAAAGGATTAACGCAGCTTGAAAGTGTAATAAGCACAAATACCAAAACTATTCTAATATAAACGTCCTTTAAGTTCACTCCAGCTCGGATTATTTCCGTTCTTAAAATCCGACCATTCGACAATCACCCACTGATTTCGGGAATCGAGATATATTTTAAACTGAGTTTTCCCGGAATACTCAGTCGGAATTGTCGGGTCGTCAGTTGGAAAAGTTAAATCGTAATCATATTGATAAATTCTACTATCATCCAAAATCGAACTAGATTCGTTTAACAACTGCAAAGTAATAGAGAAACCGCTTTTAACCTTAGCAGACAGCGCATTGAAAAATTGTTTTTCAGCGTCCAAGTTCCAGCTACTTAAACTAGAATATTGAGAAACAGCCTCGGTAGAAGGCACAAAAACAAAGTTTTTGTTCAAAAACGCCGAATCGACGAAACAAGATAAATAATTTTCGACAATTTTCTCCTTGAACGCAGACTGCATATTGCTGAACAAAATAGAAGGCGAAGTTGCCGGGGTATAATTTGTTCTCGGCGACTGCGGCGGTTCGGGTGTACGTGTATTCAGCAAATCGCATCCGCAGCATAATACTATCAATATAATAGCTGCTACGCGCATAGTTGTAAAATTAAAATAATTCTTTCCGATTTCTCCTCCACAAAATCATGACCTGAATAGTCACCAAACGTTTTCAGAATTTTGAAATTCATTTCCTCAAACCTGCTTTTCAACTCGCAAAATTCATACAAAGCAACGGATTCCTCAAACTCAAAAACATCGTTTTCATTCTTTATATTAATTTTCTTTTTGATCCGGTTTCCCTCAAAAAGCCTATGTTCATCGATCAAAATATCGTTAAATAATTTATGAGAGTTAACAACTAAATTACTCCTCAAATAGATCGGATTGAAATAATCGATCACTAGGTAACCATCGTCTTTTAAAAAAGATTTCGCATTTCGAAAAAAGCAAAAATTTTCTTCATCGTTTTCGAAATAACCGAAACTTGTAAACATATTTAATATAATATCGAATTTTGTTTTGAAACATGCAGTGCGAATATCCGTTAAGAGATATTTGACGTTCAAATTCTTTTCTTTCGCTCTTTCAGACGCTTCCAGCAAAAGATTTTTACTTAGATCGAATCCGAAAACATTAAAACCTTTTTCAGCAAGATAATTTGAATGTCTACCCACACCGCAGGCAGAATCGAGAATCTTGGATTGCTTAACCGGATTTATAAAAGAGAGAATTAAATCGACTAATTTTTCAGCGTCTTCGCTTCCACGGTGGTTATAGACTTTTAAGTAGAGATCGGAATTGAACCATTCCTTGAACCAGTCTTTCATTGAACAATTATTCTTCCTAAAAACGCCCTTCCGATTGTTGCCTCGTCGGCAAATTCAAGATCACCCCCGATAGGAAGTCCTCTTGCTATTCTTGTTACTTTGATCGGGAAAGATTTCAATAACTTGGCAATGTATAGAGCGGTTGTGTCACCTTCTGCATCCGGATTCAAAGCTAAAATTATCTCTTTGACATCGCCTTTTTCAACTCGCTCAATCAACTCGGATACTTTCAATTTGTCGGCAGAAACATTTGCCAAAGGATTCAGCACACCGCCGAGTACATGGTAAACCCCGTTATACTCGTTTGTTTTTTCTATTGCAATTATATCGCTCGCTTCTTCAACAACGCAAATAACCGACTTATCACGTTTCGTGCTTTTGCAAATATCGCATGTCTCGCCAACGGAAATATTAAAGCAGTTGCGGCAGAAAGTAATTTTTTCTTTAAGTTCTATTAACGCTTTGACAAGTGAATCGACAGAATCTTTATCGCTCTTGAGCAGGTGAAGAGCGAGGCGTTGTGCTGTCTTTTTACCTATAGAAGGCAGTTTGCTTAACTCATCGATTGCAATTTGTAACGGTTCTGCTATTATCAATTTATAAACCCGGAATGTTAAGACCAGGAGGAATCATTCCCTTGGTAGCTTTTGTAATTTCTTCTTCTGCCATTTTACCGGCAGATTCAAGTGCCTTGTTTACCGCTGCTACTATCAAGTCTTCCAGCATTTCTTTATCGTTTGAAGAGATCACTTCGTTATCTATTTGAAGAGAAATCAATTCCTTTTTACCGCTTACGGTAGCTTTTACCATTCCACCGCCGCTTTCTTCCGTAATAGTTTTGTTTTCCAGTTCGGCTTGGATTTTTTGCATATCTTCCTGCATCTTTTGAATCTGCTTAAACATTCCCTGCATATCCCCTTTCATTTATCCTCCTAAAAGGTTTTTTCTATTTACTTGCGATCAAAACTAATAAAAAATAATTTCACAAGAAATTATAACCGGAAAATATTAGATTTGCACCCATAAATAAAGCGACAATAATTTATCTAATATGATATCAAAGTACGGTCTCAACACATTTTTTTTCAGCAGTTCTATTGCCATTTTAATCATTGCTGTATCTTTTTTAATTAATGACAACTTATTCAAGTATATTATAGTTGCAATCGGTGTTGCGTTCTTACTTTTCTCTGC